>NZ_LPVJ01000070.1 GCF_001516615.1 Ferroacidibacillus organovorans
AAAGGGAAGGAGTGGGTAAGATTTTTAAATGAGTTAGCCATTGCTCTTGGGTAAGATTTTTACGTGAGTTGACACGGTCCCCTTGAAGATTCGATTTGAAGGGTTCGTCATGTGACTTCACAGCGATAGATGCGTGTAACCGAAGGTGATCATCGCGTTTTCTAAACAGAATATTCCATATTAAAACGCCAGCTAAAATTAAGGCGGTAAAAATCACGCTTTCTATCAAGAGAAGATGATAGAAAGCGTGAACGACATAAGGGCTCGTAGGTGTTGACATATCCATTTTACATTGGTTCCTTTCAAATCAGCGTGCGCTTAGCTTGTGAGAAAGGAAGGGCAATGCGATTCTCTTGCGAAATGACACGGGGCGATCGGCATACCACCAACAAGAGATGTACAACAGTGCATAAAGCGGAGACATGTTCAAATCGGTCCCCATCCCTCCAAGAACGCCGAAATCTTCAGCGATCCACCAGGTAAACGCTAACCATGCGATCGCGGAAATCAATGTAAATTTTCTTAGACGTTTGAAGAAGCCTGATACACCGATCACGATCATGATCAGCACGGAAACCAAATTCCACAAAAGCGGATGATGCAACATACTCAACGCTGCGACTTGTAAAGAGTTAGAGAGAACAATCGGTTGTGGCATGTTCGATAAATTCGCGACAATCGAATACAGTGCGTCTGAAGAATAGTATCCATTGCTTGGTAAGATTTGAGCAAATGCAAGGATCAACCATTGAATTCCCAAGCCTGCAATCGTCCACTTCGCAATTTTTCCTGTCGCCCAAAATCTCAACGGCATGAGTAAATAAATCGAGATGAGCATGTAGATGAGCGCGGCGCCCGGTGAACCATTCCAATAACTAGGGCTGGAAAATAGATTCCCAAGTCCTTCACCCATAACCCATATGATGAGCGCCCAGACCAGCGAAGCCCAAATTGCCACTCGACCCCACCAATGATTACGGCCCGTCAAAATTCCAACACCAATTGCAAGTTGGGCAAGCAATGCTGCAATATTGTTGCCCACAGTGTCCTGGTTCCACATTGTAATTCCAAAATCCATGATGTGCTGTAGCCAACCCGGTTGAGATTGTGCAACAGAATTAAATACGAACTTCACAAAAATAGGCAATGCCATCTCAGGTTGAGATTGTAAAAATCCGTCGATGAGCCAGATGAAACCTAGCCCATACCATGCAATATACCAGCCTAAGGGATAGGAGTGAGTTCCGTTTTTCGATACCTTCGGCGATTCGCCACGAACAGTTAGCCTCATCGTATTTTTTGAATTTTTGTTTGCAACGGACTGATCCTCTTGTTCTTCGAATTGTTGACCAACCCACTTAAAGATAAAAGTCATAAATGCCAGTACAAAAATAACAAAGAAAAGAATCCATACAACCGTCAAAAGCGAATTGTAATAAACTGTAAGAAGCTGTACGTTATTTAGTCCTTTCATATTCATGACGGTTCGTTCCCCCCTGTCAACAAAATCCATTGTCTAATAGTGACAGAAATGTGTCGCCGCACACTTCAGCTTGATCTTTAGTAGAGCAACGGTTCCTTTCAATCACCAACAAAACTACTTTAGCACACGAGAATATCCACAGTAAAACGTAATCATTACGAATTTTGATCGAAAATCATAATAATGTCATAAAAAATTGTTATGGCATCTCACACATTGAGTCACCCTTCTATAATGAGTTGCAAAGTTTCATAACCGTTGTGTCATCCACCCACGCCTTTTTCACGCGTGTCTCATATGCTCTAGGGAGACTGCCCGACAAAGGATGACCCGTGTTGAAGCGACAACGAAGACCGGAACTCGGAAAGTGGCTACTCTATAAAATGTTCAGAAACAATGCGCACTGCCGTCCCTATTTGCCACCGACAAAGGTGTTAAGCAAAACGACGCTTCGCGAAATGCTCTCACTGTACAGTTCTGTTTATGTAAAACCCGTGGCAGGTTCACGCGGGCGCGGTGTCATGCGCGTTGTGGCGCGTGATGATCACTATCAACTGCATGTCGAGAATCAATCCGAAAAAACCTTCTCTTCCTTTTCAAAACTGTTTCACGCCATCTCCATACAGACGGCAAAAAAGCGGTACATTGTCCAGCGCGACGCACGGCTCGCCCACATTAACGGACGACCGTTTGACGTGCGGGTCATGCTTCAAAAGGATGAGCACGGCGAATACCAATGCACAGGAATCTGTGCAAAAGTCGCCGGACCACACTCCGCCGTGACAAATGTGGCGCGCAGCCGCGGCTACGTATTGACCCTTGAATCCGCGTTAGAACGCGCGTTCGGCATGTCACCTTCAAAGCAAAATGAACTGCGCAAGGAACTTGTCGGCTTAGGCTTTGCCGCAGCACGACACATGGAATCATACCAACCGTACGCAGAAATTGGCCTCGACGTCGGAATCGATCAAAAAGGGAAGCTTCACTTCCTCGAAATCAACACAGGACCCAGTCACGCTCTTTTTCGCCACAAAGAAACCGCCGCGATGTATAAAACCATCCAAGAAGTTGCACGCAAAAGAAGGCGCGCCTTCGCGAAAAGACGCGCCAACCGCACTGCGTGAATTTTACTTTAGAGACTCGCCTTTAAAATCGCCAGAACATCGCTTTCACTTAGCTTTTTGTAATTTCCAAGCGTCCCCATGCGCACAGCGTGCGCCGCCATCTTTTCAAGGTGTTCATCAGGAATGTCATAGTCAGCGAGGCGCTTTGGCGCTCCGATGCTGTCAAAAAACGAACGGACAGCCGCAATCGCTTCAAGCGCCACAGCGCGCTCGTCCTTGCCGTAGGGATCTATGCCAAAGACGCGCGTTCCGAGTTGCGCAAACCTCGCGGTTCCTTCGCTTAGCACGTGGTTCATCCAGTTTGGGAAGATGATCGCAAGTCCACCGCCGTGCGGAATGTCATAGTATGCGCTGACTTCATGCTCAATGCCATGCGTCGCCCAATCGCCGAGCATTCCCATTGCAATCATGCCGTTTAACGCCATCGTCCCACAGTACATGATCGTCTCGCGCGCCGTATAATCCTGCGGACTCTCAAGCACGCGCGGCGCGTACTCGATAATCGTTGCCATCACCGACTCGCAAAGCCTCTCTTGAAGTGCCGTATTGGGCGTGTGAGAGAAATACTGTTCAAGGACGTGACTGAACATATCCACAATGCCATAAACAGTTTGCTCGCGAGAAACCGTAAATGTATTCGTCGGATCGCAAAACGAGAATTTCGGAAACGTGTGAACAGAGCTTGAGCCGATCTTCTCATTCGTTTCCCAGTTTGTAATCACACCGCCGCTGTTCATTTCAGAACCCGTCGCCGCAAGTGTCAAAATTGTTCCAAGCGGCAAGGCGCGCTCCGGACGCTTGCGCGTGCTGTAAAAATCCCACACGTCGCCATCGTACAGCGCGCCACCAGCAATCGCCTTCGACGCGTCAAGCACCGATCCCCCGCCGACGGCGAGAACCAATTGAACATCGTGTTCACGGCAGAGCGCGATCCCTTTTTTCACTGTGGTCAAACGCGGGTTTGGCTCGATGCCGGCCAGTTCAAACACTGTGACACCGCCGTCTTTTAACAGCTTCATCACGCGGTCGTAGAGTCCAAACGATTTGATGCTGCCGCCGCCATACACGAGAAGCACGCGCTCGCCATACGTGCGCACTTGACTTAGCAAGTTTTTTTCCAGTTGATCCCGTCCGTAAAACAGTTGGGTTGGATTGTAAAATGTGAATGCATTCATATGAAAGACACCTCCTGAAGACTTACGTTTTTAACCTTACCATCTTTTTGTTTGTGCATCAAATGGCGCACCAAGACACACGCTAATTTTCAGGATGTAGAAATTACAAGGCATCCATGCGCATGAAATTCATCCAATTTTTGATTGTGAGGTGAAGACATTGGGAGAGCGCACCCTTTTTGTCGGAGGCGAACAGGCGCCAAATGACGGGTTTTATGTCGAAGTTAGCGAGCAGCGCCACGGGTCTCCGGTAAACGACCCCCAAGGTGTTCAGCTAAAGCGTGGAGATCGCTTTCCAGAACTGAGCGATAAAGATCGCAAATGGACGCTGCGCCGCAAGTAAAGAATTTTATGTATACAAACCGGGTCAGCGAATCGACCCGGTCTCTGCAAAACGCCGCGCGAGTGTGTCAATTTCGCGCTTTAACTCGGCGACGAGCTCGTGTTCAGGCACTTTGCGCACAACCTCGCCGTAGCGAAACAAAAGCCCCTCACCGCGCGCGCCAGCGATACCAATATCCGCCTCACGCGCCTCACCCGGGCCGTTTACCGCGCACCCGAGCACGGAAACTTTAATCGGCGCCTTAATGTTTTGTACATACTCCTCGATCTCATTGGCAATGGAGATCAAGTCAATGTCAATCCGTCCACACGTCGGGCAGGAGACCAGTGTGACCGCGTTTGAGATGATGCCAAATGTCTTTAAGAGTTCGCGCGCCACCTTGATCTCTTCGACAGGGTCAGCCGACAGAGAAACTCGGATCGTGTTGCCAAGCCCTGCCGCCAGAAGTGTGCCAAGCCCCGCCGCGCTCTTGATCGTACCGCTAAAAAGAGTACCAGACTCGGTGATTCCGAGGTGAAGCGGATAGGCAAACGTGCTTGCCGCGAGTTTGTACGCGTCGATCGCGAGATTGACATCCGACGCCTTCATGGAAACGATGATATCCGTAAAATCGAGTGACTCCAGGATCTCGATATGGTGAAGTGCACTTTCAAGCATTCCCTGCGCGGTCGGATAGCCGTAACGCTCAAGAATGTGACGCTCAAGCGATCCCGCATTTACCCCGATGCGGATCGGCACGCCGCGCGCTTTGCACGCCTTTACCACTTCTTCAACACGTTCGCGCTTTCCGATGTTCCCCGGGTTGATCCGCACCTTGTCGACGCCGTTTTCAATCGCGAGCAGCGCCAAGCGATGGTCAAAATGAATATCCGCCACGAGCGGGATGTGAATCTTTTTCTTAATTTCTTTGATCGCGTCAGCCGCCTCACGCGAGTTCACTGTGACGCGCACCAAGTCGGCTCCCGCGTCTTCGAGTCGGTGAATCTCTGCGACCGTCGCTTTGACATCCGCCGTTTTTGTCATGGTCATGCTCTGCATCGTCACGTGTTGGCTGCCGCCAATGGTGAGAGGTCCTACGCGAACCGGTTTGGTTTGATCACGCAAAAACATGCGTATGCCCCTTTTCTCATCAACTCTCATCGACATCGTGATGAATCTATTATAGCGCAGTCAAGCATGCGCGACGAGTCTTGGAACCGACAGGCAAAAGACCGTATAATGGACGAGGTGTCACATCATGATCAGAAAAAGGAGAATCCTGCGTTGAAAAAAGCAATCGTAGAACTTGCAAACGGCGGCACGATGGAGTTCGAGTTGTTTGATCAAGAAGCGCCAGGCACTGTGGCAAACTTCGAAAAACTCGCCAACTCAGGCTTTTACGACGGTCTGACCTTTCACCGCGTCATTCCTGGCTTCGTCGCTCAAGGCGGCTGCCCCAATGGCACCGGAACAGGCGGACCGGGCTACACTATCAAGTGTGAGGTGGAAAATAACCCGCACATCCACCAGCGCGGAGCGCTCTCCATGGCGCACGCCGGGCGCAATACGGGCGGTTCCCAGTTTTTCATCGTGCACGATCGCAAGACGACGGCACACTTGGACGGGAATCACACGGTCTTCGGGCAGATTGCAAGCGGTGATGCGCATATTGAGGCGATTCGGCAAGGAGACCGCATGACGTCCATTCGCGTCGTCGAGGTTCCGAGCGCCTGACACGCTTTTTAAGCAGCATTGCAAACTGTCCATCTTTTAAAGGTGGACAGTTTTTAATGATCGCCTGTCGCGATCGGCAGCGCGTCATCCGCACACCATTCGCTAAAACTCCCCACATAGACGCGCGGGCGCTCACCGATCTCAAAGAGTGCCATGGCAAGGACGCACGCCGTGACGCCTGATCCACACGACACCCCAATCGGTTCCCCGTCAAGATACGGTTTTAGAATCTCCCGCAATTCCACTTCGTCGCGCAAGACGGCCGGCGCTTTGTAGAGACTGGTAAAAGGCACACACGATGCGCCCGGAATATGTCCGGCTTTGCGATCGATTGGCTCCATCTCTCCGCGGTAACGTTCAGGCGCACGCGCATCGAGCAAGTGGTGGACGCGCGGGGTGTCCGGGCGTTGCAAGATATCCTTTTTTTCAAGCATCCAGTCGCTTTGGTACGAAGAGACATACGCTGAACCCGACACTTCACGCGCGCGCGCGATTCCCGCCTCAAGTTCGCCGCCTGCCGCCTGCCACGCCTTGATGCCCCCTGCGAGAACACGCACATCGCGATGGCCGTAGAGCCTAAGCATCCACCACAGACGCGGCGCCATGTCCCCTTTTTCATCATAGACAATCACGCGTGACAAAGGCGTCACGGAAAGCCGCTCTAAGAATGCGGCAAATGCAGCTTCAGACGGAAGGGGGTGCCTTCCATCACCCGGTCGCGGCGGCCGCGACAGATCCTTTTCTAGATCCGCATAAAAGGCGCCAGGAATGTGTCCTGCGCGATACGCGTCGAATCCGGCGTCTGGTGCACTTAACGTAAAGCGGCAGTCAATCACGACGATGTCCTGCTCTTTGTGATGGCAAAGAAGCCACGCGACACTGCACTGTGTGGCCGTCCAATCGCGATTCATCATCCACTCTCCATTCGTTAGATCTGCTGCTTGCGCTTATTGTACAATGAAGTGAACGCACATACATGCTCATTGATCCTTTAGGAGGCGCTTATGGCAACTATCGAAGATGAACTTGAACGCGCGCGTGCCGCGCAGCTTGAGGAGTTATCCTCCTTTTTGCGAATTCAAAGCATCAGCACGCTGTCTTCACAACAAGCCGAGATGAGAAACGCCGCCGCCTGGCTTGTTGACAAATTGCAGCGGGCTGGATTCAAAAATGCCGAGGTGCTAGAAACAGGTGGGCACCCGTTGGTCTTTGCTTCTTTTCATGTAGGCGACGATGCGCCAACGATCCTGATGTATGGACACTACGATGTGCAGCCAGTCGACCCGCTGGAACTCTGGACAACGCCTCCCTTTGAACCGAAGATCCGCGATCAAAAACTGTATGCGCGCGGCGCATCAGATGACAAGGGACCGGTATTTCTTCACATCCTCGCCCTCGAAACACTCATCCGCCGCGGCGAACTGCGCGTCAATGTGAAGCTGTGCATCGAGGGCGAAGAGGAGTGCGGCAGTACGAATCTCCCCACTTTTCTTGAAAAGAATGCGGAGCGTCTGCGCGCCGATGTGTTGCTCATTTCGGATACGACGATGGTCGGTCCGATGCAACCGGGAATTTGCTATGGGTTGCGCGGACTCTGCGCACTTCAGGTCGACCTGAAAACAGCCAACTCAGACCTTCACTCAGGGCTCTATGGCGGCGCTGTACCCAATGCGCTCCACGCGATGGTCGAACTACTGGCGTCGCTTCACCACCCCGATGGACGTGTCGCCGTCGATGGATTCTACGATGAGGTGGTGGATCTCACAATGGATGAGCGCGCTGCGCTCGCCGAGCTTCCACACGATGATGAAGCATATCGCAAAGCACTTGGGCTAACCGCGCTTTTTGGCGAAGCAGGCTATACGACAATCGAGCGCTCAACCGCCAGGCCAACGCTTGAGATCAATGGCCTGTATGGAGGATTTCAAGGCGAAGGTACAAAAACGGTGATTCCGCACGAGGCGCATGCAAAGATAACATGCCGACTTGTCAATCAGCAGACACCGGCGACCATTCAGGAGAAGGTTAAAAAGCACCTTTTGGAGCACGCGCCTATCGGTGCGACACTCACCGTGACACTGCAGGATACGGGTAACCCATACCTTGGTTCCTTTGACGCACCCGCGGTGGAACTCGCCAAAAAAAGTTACGAGCATGCATACGGTGTACAGCCTTACATGACGCGCATGGGTGGCTCGATCCCGATCGTTGAAGTGTTTCATCGTGTTTTGAACATTCCTGTCGTACTCATGGGCTTCAGCCTGATGACCGAGAATTTTCACGCACCAAACGAGCACTTCTCTCTGGAAAACTTTGACCGTGGCATTCGTGCACTCACACATTTTTATCGTGAAGCCGCTACCGCGCTCAAATAGCGCACACAAAACGAGAGCCACGCACCCAATGGGCGTGGCTCTCAAAGATTGCAACAAACTACTTTTTACACCGCGCTGATTACCATCGCGGCCGCCATCACCATCAAGTAAATCAGCGAGAACTTGAACATTTCCGTCGCCCAAGCCACATCATCGGTCGCGCGATACCCGCGTACAGCTTTGACGATCCACCACAGCCCCAATACGACAGAAGTTGCCAGATAAATCATCCCGACCGCGTGCGTAAAATAAAGCAGTGTCGACACAGGGAGAAGAAGAACCGTCCAAAAAACCATCTGACGCTTTGTCGCATCAAAACCGTAGAGAACCGGAACGAGTGGAATACCCGCCGCGGCATACTCCTTTACACGCCTCATACCGAGCGCAAAAAAATGCGGCGGTTGCCAGATGAACATGAAGGCAAACAGCAAGAAGGCGCTTAAGCTGAGCGAGTTGCTCATCGCAGTCCACCCAATAAGCGGAGGCATGGCGCCAGAAATGCTGCCGATCACCGTGCTGAGCGATGTGGTTCGCTTTGTAAGCCTTGTATAGACAATGACATAAAAGAACAATCCAATAAAAGCCATGAGTGCCGATAACCCGTTGACATAGAGGCCAAGCATCAAAATGCCAAGCGCTGCAAGCACAGATCCGAGCGCAATCACAGACCATGCAGGAAGGCGATTGTTGGGTAGAGGCCGCTTCATCGTCCGCGACATCAGTTGGTCAATATCGCGATCCATAAAGTTGTTCATCGCGCATCCACCCATGACAACGAGACTGCTGCCCGCCAAGGTTAGCATCGCGGTTGAAAAGACTGGATGGCGCATCGCGCCGAGCCAAATGCCGACAAACGTCATCATGGCGTTTGACATCGTGATTCCCGGTTTTGTCACATTGATCAGATCGCGCACGACGCGCTGATACGCTCTCTTGGGATCGATCTCGGCCAGCGCCTGTGCGGCCGCATTCGTTTCTGAAGAGATCACCGCCTGATCACTCATCGGTCTTACACCCCTTTGACCACAACGTTTTTCTATTTTTATAAAAGGAAAAACTCAAGAGTGCGCTGCCACGAGCGCCTTTTCTCTCTTTTCCCGAACCTTTACGCGCACCGCCGCAAGATCGAGAAGGACGAGCGACAAAAAGTAGGCGGCAAGCGTCACCATGGCCGTCGCACCTGCAAAGTGCAGCGTGTCGGACATGACAGACAACTTTGTTTGCAGCGTGATGATGCCAAGCACAATCTGATAGAACAAAAGTCCGACCAATGCAATTGACAGCCCGCGATACTTTCCTTGTTTTGCCGACACGATGACAACCCACGCGACTGCCCCCGTCACGAGCGCAGTAAATGCCATGTGCAAGATGAGCAACAGAATCGACACGGTAAGATTTGGCATGTAGTGCTGGTCATGACTCAAAAGGTAGGCATTTTGCCCATACAGAGCCTCACTGTAGCCGCCGTGGCGAAAAAAGCCGCCAATCAACGCCTGAACAAATATCGTTGCAGTCGCCCACAGTATGGGCTTGCGAAACGGCTTTGCATCGCTTGCCCGCGTCGCCAAATCCTGTTCGAGATCTGGTGTTCTGAGCTGTCGGTGTTCACGCCACCCAACCGCCGTCATCGCGGCGAGAACGCCTAACAGAACCATGCTGTTTCCGACATCAATCGTCGTAAACGCACCAGGCAAAACGAGGACGACAATCAGCGCGCCAAGCACCACCTGCGTCGCCAAGAAGAAGAAAGATAAGATCGAGAGTCGACGGACAAGGCGGTCGCCGCGGTGAACCCACCACATGCGTATGGCATTGACAGGTATGAGCAAACTGGCGAGAAACGCGACCAATCTGTGAATGTACTCAACGAGTACCAAACCGTGCAGCGGCGGAATGAGCGTGCCGTCGCACAAGGGCCATTTCGGTCAGACAAAGCCTGCATTCAGACCGACGACCAACGCCCCGAGCACTGACAATAAAAAAAGAAAAACGGTTGTCGCCAGCGGCAACTTATATCCCAAGGGAGAACCCCTCCTTACATGCATACAAAAAGACCATTATGCATGTCATCATGGCCTGTGCTGCACATTCTACTATGAATCAATCACCACAGAAAGCAGAAACATCCACCTGCAGGCCCACATCACGTTCATCGTCAAGTTTCTTCCGTCCCGTGAGGATGCATCCATTCCGTAAGCGTTTTTCTCCTCCTCCGCCAGACCAAAAATTGCGCCCAAGCGCATCGTCACAATGAAAGATTCATAATATCAACCTAACTATAGCACACCCCTATCCGTATCGGTCAAGGAGCCAATCGCCGCAGCGCGTCAACTTCTTCGTCACAGGTAGGTTCAATCACGTCAACCAGCGTGCGATCAAGCTCAAGCCTCTGCTTGATGTGCGCGATCAAACGCTCTGTCGAAGAAGCCGGTTCATATCCAAAAGACAGCAGTTCCCCCACCGCCTCATCCAAAATATCCGGAACCCAAACCTCACTTCCGGAGGCTGCATGCTCATAAAACGATCGAATGAGTGCCGCACGGGCCACAGCCGTAGGAGTCACGTTGAGTGCGGCGCTGACCTGCACGACACCGCGCAAACGCCGCTGTGCAAGTCCCGCGACCTTTACGCCACCGATGTGCAGGTCATAGCGGCCCGGGCAATAGGCGTGTGGAACTTCTCCCACTTCTATGGCGAGCGGAGAGAAAAAATTACAAAGCAGTTCTGCCATGGCGCGAAATGCTTCGTCAATCGAAAGATCCCCTGGGATCATATACGTCAGATTGAGCACGCCAAGATCAAGCGGCACGGCCAATCCGCCAAACGGACGCACAACCGTCTCATAGCCAATCGCGCGCAAAACGTCGATCCCCCTTTGCAAAAAAGGCAGCGCGCGCTCCCGGCTGCCAAGCAGCACCGTGGCAGGGCGCTGCCAGATGTGAAAAAGAGGCATTTGCACGCGACTCACAACGCGCGCCAACGCCTCTTGTCGAATCAGTTCTGTCAATCCGTGAGAACCTTTCTCATGGTGCGTGACGTGAAACATCAGCGTGCGCGACGAAACCGCAGAAACCATTTTTTCTTTTCGCGCAGCTTTTTCTCTCTCGCTCATCAAATCGACTCGCTTTCACAGGCGGATCTCCCGCTCAAGCGCCTTGGCGTCATGCGCCTCAAGTGCGATCTGCCCTGTGTTGATACGCATGATTTCATCCGAATTCGGGTGAAGCTGCGACACAAAGTCTCGCGGGTGATCGGCAAACGAGAGCACATTAGACACGCTCAATCGGCGCGCGCCCGAGCGGATTTGTCCGAGGGTAGTACCTATCATCCCATTTTTAGAAACCTCTTGCACATCTGAGAAATGACCCGGCCAAATCAGCATATCGTCGGGATACGCCTGAAGCTCGCGCAAAATCGTGTTGGTCGTTTTTTCCGCCCACTCTTGCGCAACGCCGGGCAGATCAGGAATTCCCACTTCACCGACGACCAACGCATCCCCCGTAAAAATTCCGAAGCGATCAAGGACCAGCAGCGAGTGTCCCGGCGCGTTTCCTTCCGTGTCAAGTGTAATCACCCGCGCGTCAAGCGCGCCAAACCGCAGGGTTCCTCGCTTGAGCCGCGTGACAGGAAGAGCCGTTTGGTGAACCTCGCGATGAGCCATCAGATAGGCGGCTCGCGTCACCCCAAGCAGGGCCTGCGCACCCGAGATGTGATCGGTGTGAACGTGCGTGTCGATGACCGTCTCGATTTTACTGTTCTCGCGCTCGGCAAAAGCGAGATACGGTTCAATAAAGCGAATCGGGTCAATCACCGCCACCTGGTGCGCCGACACAAACGCGTAAGAGAGACACCCTGTTGCCAACCGATGAAACTGAACGAGTTTGACCTGCGCGTTTACCAGCAGTGTCGATTCCACGACAAACTCATCCCACGCTGTATAGCCGTCCAAAAGGGTGCTCACTTCATAGCCCTTTTCCACAAGTCGATCCGCAACGTTTTGCGCGGCAGAATCGTGCAGCGTCAAAAAGATCACACAAGTGCGGGCAGGCAAGAGCTGATCATTGACCTCATCGGCCTGAAAGTCGTAATACGGCACATCAACGGCGGCCAGCGATCTTCCTTTAATCATCCAGTTTTGGTACACATTGCGCGAACGCACATCAAGCACGCTGAATGTCTCCCCGCGCGTCATCCGTTCTGCCATGTCGCGCAGCGTTATTGTCGTAATCGCCATAGGTGAACCTCCCATCGGTCATGCGGCACGATATTGCTCATACTACTATGCGCCAGACCCTCACCCATCATGCGACACGCCCGCCACGCGCAAAGATTTAGATCTGCGATCAAAGACCCGCGAACGCTTGGCGGAAGTCCTCGATCAGATCCCCTGCATCCTCCAGTCCCACGGACAAGCGCAAAAGGCCCGCGGTAATTCCCCGCTTTTGGCGCTCTAGCTCTGGCATCGCGGCGTGCGACATGCGGATCGGATAAGAGAGAATGCTCTCTACCGCGCCAAGACTCACGGCAAAAAGCGGCAATTTCAGGCGTGTGACAAACGCGCGCACCGTCTCTTCATCGCGCAGCGCAAAAGAGAGCAGCGCCCCTGGCCCCGTCGCTTGCCGGGCGTGAATCGCGTGTCCCTCGTGCTCTTTTAACCCTGGGTAATAGACGGTGTGCACCTGCGGCTGTTCCTTCAAAAACGCGGCCATCTGGATCGCCGTCGCCTCGCTCTGCCGCATGCGCACGCCAAGTGTCTTGATCCCGCGCATGACGAGAAAACAGTCTTGCGGCCCGAGGATCGCGCCAAACCCGTTTTGGATCAGGTACATCTCCTTTGCGAGCGCGTCCGAATTCACCGTCGCCACACCTGCGACCACATCCGAGTGGCCGCCGAGAAATTTCGTCGCAGAGTGCAAAACAATGTCTGCGCCCAGTTCGTGCGGTTTTTGGAAATACGGTGTCATAAAGGTGTTATCGACCATCGTCAAAGCGCCGGCGTCTTTGGCAATCGACGCGCAGGCCCTTATGTCAATGATTCGCATGGTCGGGTTCGAAGGTGTTTCAAGATACACCGCATGGGTGTTTGGCCGAAGCGCGCGTGCGATGTTTTGCGGATCCGTCGCATCGACAAACGTCGTCTCGATGCCAAGGCGCGAAAACACGCGTGTCAATGCGCGAAACGTGCCGCCGTAGAGATCTTCGCACGCGATGACGTGACTGCCCGCTGGAAGAATCAAAAGCGCGGCCGTGATCGCAGCCATTCCCGACGAAAAGGCAAAACCGCGCACACCTCCTTCAAGCGTCGCGATGATGCTCTCAAGCGCCGCGCGCGTCGGGTTGCCCGAGCGCGCATAGTCGTAGAGAACCTCATCGTCAAACCCCTGATGAAACGTGGACGCCTGATAAATGGGTACACTTGACGCGCCATACAGTGGGTCGATCTCGTTTCCTGTGTGCAAAAACTGCGTGTCCGGTTTCATTTTCATCACGCGCGCACCGCCTTGCCTGCCGCCTCAAGCGCCCGCGCGAGGTCGGTCTTCAAGTCATCCGCATGCTCGATGCCGACGGAAAAACGCAGCAAGCGATTGGTGATGCCAAGGGCGCTGCGGATCGCTTCAGGGATGTCTGCGTGCGTCTGCCGGGCCGGGAACGTGAGCAGCGACTCCACGCCGCCGAGACTCTCGGCAAACGCGATCAACTGCAAATGTTCGAGAAAGGGCGCCACCATCCGCTCGTCGATCACATCAAAGGAGACCATCCCGCCGTACCCGGACGCTTGCCGCTCCTGCACGGCTTTGCCTGAATGTGACGCAAGCCCCGGGTAGTAGACGCGCTCAACCAGCGGATGCGCCTCCAAAAAGCGGGCGAGTTCTCGCGCGTTTTCCTCGTGCCGCTGCATGCGAAGGCCAAGCGTCTTCATTCCGCGCATGAGCAGATACGAATCGTCAGGCCCTAAGACGGCGCCGATCGTGTTCTGATAAAAGTAGAGGCGATCCGCCAGTTCTTTTGTGCGCGCGACGACGAGCCCCGCCAACAGGTCATTGTGACCGCCGAGGTATTTTGATGCGGAGTGAAGCACGATGTCCGCGCCAAGTGTCAGCGGCTTTTGCACGTACGGCGTCATAAACGTGTTGTCGACAATCGTCATCATGCCATGTTCGTTCGCGTATGCGATGCACGCTGCGAGATCGGTAATTTTCATGGTCGGATTGGTAGGCGTCTCGATAAAAAGAGCTTTGGTCTGTGGCGTCGTCGCCTGTTCTAAGGCCCCTTCTTTCGCAAAATCGATATAGCTGACCGCGACGCCATAGCGCGCGAGCACCTGCTCAAACAGCCGATACGTCCCGCCGTACAAGTCGTTTGACGCAATCACGTGATCGCCCGGTCCAAACAGGTTCATCACGCAGGAAATCGCGGCCATCCCTGACGAAAACGCGAATCCGCGCGCGCCTTCTTCAAGCAGCGCGATTCCATCCTCAAGCGCCTGCCGTGTCGGGTTCGCCGTGCGCGCATAGTCAAACCCTGTACTCTCGCCAAGGCGTGGATGGGCGTAGGTCGTTGAGCGGTGAACGGCCGAAACGATCGCTCCTGTGGAGGCGTCGCGACGGGCGCCGAGTTGTGCGAGATTTGTCTCGGTGCGATACATAAGGTTGCCCCCTTTTAAAGTGAGAATGAAGCGATCAACAAGGTGATCCAGCCTGCCAGAAAAAACAGGCCGCCAAACGGCGTGATTGCGCCAAGCTTGCGCACTCCGGTGACGGCAAGCAGATACAGGCTCCCGGAAAAAAGAAGGATTCCGACTGCAAAGAGGACACCCGATGTGCCCAACAGCGACGGCGTGCCTGGGGCTTTGTGCGCAAATGCGATCACCCCGACGCCAAGAATCGCCAGCCCATGAATCAAATGATACTGGATCCCCGTCTGATAGACCGCGAGCTGTGAGGGCTCAAGCCGCGCGCGCAGCGCGTGCGCCCCAAATGCCCCGAGTGCGACGGCCAAAAAGAGAAACAGCGCCCCGAGTCCGACAAAGTTCAAGTGTATCCCTCCTCGTTTTCGGTACGGCGCGACGCGAGATGCTCATTTGCGCCATGTCGCATCACGCGAGATCAGGCGCGACGCGATGCATCGTACCCTGTTCGTACGCATACGCCATGCGGATCAACTGCGCTTCCGTGAACGCGGTCGACGTAAAGGTCACGCCAAAAGGGCAGCCGTTTTCAAGTTTTCCTCCCGGCACCGTGACGGAAGGGTAACCCGCCTTTGCTGCGATTGCCGCGCCATAGTTTGCAGGAAATAAAAGCGCATCGAGTGAATGTTCGCGCAGCGCGCGATCGATCCCCTCTTCTCGCGCATAGCGCAAATCGCGTAGGCGGGCGTTCAGATAGGCCGGATCTGTCAGACTCCCGGACGTCTCTTCACTGGCGAGCAGGATCGCCTGCCCGTAGCGCAGCATGCGCTCTTTGTCAGCGTCGTTAAATTCGATCAATTCCTTGAGGCTGTGCACTGGAAGGCGCGCGTCCACCTTGCGCAGGTAGCTGTTGAGTGCAGACTTAAACTCGTACAGCAGCACCTCGTATCCGTTCTCGCGCTTTGCGCTAAGTTCAATAGGATCGACAATCACCGCGCCAAGCCGACGCAGGTCATCCATGGCCTGCTCCATGACGGCCAATTGATCTGCGCCCAAATGCTCGTAATATCCAGAGCGCGGCACGCCAAGACGCACCCCTTCAAGTCCGCGTTCCAAAAGACACGAACGATAATCGGGCACCGCGCCCGCCGCACCTGTCGCCGGGTCGCGCAGATCACACCCTGCGATTGCTTGCAAGAGCAGTGCAGCGTCTGCCACCGTCTTTGCCATGGAGCCTGCCGTATCCTGACTGTGCGATATGGGAATGATGCCGTAGCGACTCACGAGCCCTACGGTTGGTTTGATCCCGACGAGCATATTTTCCGAGGAAGGGCTCAAGATCGAGCCTGACGTCTCTGTGCCTATCGCTGCCACCGCAAAGCCTGCCGCAATCGCCGCGCCAGAACCGGAACTCGAACCGCCGACGTCAAACTCGCCCGGACCGTACGGATTTTTTACCTGTCCACCACGCGAGCTGTAACCGCTTGGCATCCCTTCTGCCATAAAGTTCGCCCACTCAGTCATTTTTGTTTTGCCAAGCAGGACAGCGCCTGCCGCGCGCAGGCGGCGCGCGACCTCAGCGTCTTCTGCCGCGTATGACTCCGACAGCGCAAGGGAGCCTGCACTTGTATGCATGTGATCCGCCGTATCCAGGTTGTCTTTTATGAGAATCGGAATGCCGTGAAGCGGGCCGCGCACCCCTGTCCGCTGACGTTCGCCGTCAAGTGCCGCCGCGATCGCAAATGCGTCTGGGTTCCACTCCGCCACAGCGTTTACGCCAATGCCCTCTTGATCATGCTCTGCCACCCGCTTTGCGAATGCGGCGACGAGTTCAAACGATGTGAGACGCTTTTGCTGCATCTCGTGTTGCAGCGATTCAATCGACATAGACGTTATATCCATCAAGACTGTACACCTGCTTTCATATTAAAACGATCTATGAAAAAGTTGCTTGACCGTATATGATGTCCACTATATCGACTTTGCGATCGAACTTCCACTGTGCCGTCATTTCAACTTGGTAAAGGAGTGGAACCCGTGATCATCAGCGAACGGCGCACGGCGGCAGTCATTCTCGCGGCGGGAAAGGCCACGCGCATGGGCGCGCCTAAGTTGCTCTTGCGCGACGATGCCGGAGAGCCGCTATTCTCTTATGCCTTTCACGCGGCGTGGCGCGGGGGGTGCCGCCCTGTCATCGCGGTGATCAGCGAGAACAGCGCCCCACTTATGGATGATCCCGCTTTTTCCCGCGCGCGCTTTGTGCGAAACTGGCGCGCCACAGAAGGGTTAGCCACAAGCCTGCGGGCAGGTGTGGAGGCAGTGCCAAGCGACGTGAGCAGCGTGATGATTCTGCTTGCCGATCAGCCGTTTGTCACGAGTGAACTGATTGCACAGTTGCGCAGTGCGCACGCAGACCACGCCGAATGCGCAGTGATCCGCCCAGTCTTTGCAGGCGTCCCGGGCCACCCTGTGCTCTTTTCATCCGCTCTCATGAAGGAACTGCGCGCGTGTCAGGGAGACGCCGGGGCGCGTCACCTGTTGCGTCGCTATGAAAAAAAAAACGCTGACCATTCCCGCCCCGGTCGACACCCTGCCGCTTGATATCGACACACCAGAAGAGTTCGCACAGTATAAAACCATGCGCGCGTCTTTGCACACGGAATCGCGTCAATCGCCACACAGGTCGGACAGATAAGCGTCTGCCAGTTCGTCAAAAGTCTGCGCACTGTGTGCGATGTGCGCGCTACGCCGCAGATGTGCAATCCCGCGCGGCGCGTCCGAAGTGCTTTGCGGAATAATTCCAGGGTAAATCCATACGAGTGGATGGGCGCGCCGCGCAAGTGCCTGCACCGCATTTGAAAAAGCGTCCTCACTGCCTGTAAAAAGACCGTCTGTCGCGAGCCACACGAGTGCATCACGCTGCAAAAGGGACTTCCCTTCGCCGCGCACAAAGTCCGTGAGCGATTCTGTAAGACGCGTCCCGCCCTCTGCGTCTTTGGCTAAAAGGTATGCGTCAGACAGTGCGCGATCCCGCGCCGAAAGCGTAAGCGCGCGTGTCAGGCGCGTCAACACGACGCTGAATGCGAACACTTCCACATGCTTGCTACAACTTGCCAAGACATGCGCAAAGCGCAAAAGGGTGCGCGTGTACGGCGCCATGGACCCGCTTAGGTCAAGCAGCAGAATAAACGGCTTCTCACGGCTCTTGC
Source organism: Ferroacidibacillus organovorans (assembly GCF_001516615.1). Classification (GTDB taxonomy): domain Bacteria; phylum Bacillota; class Bacilli; order Alicyclobacillales; family SLC66; genus Ferroacidibacillus; species Ferroacidibacillus ferrooxidans_B. The sequence continues at coordinate 18,051 of NZ_LPVJ01000070.1, forward strand.
GGGATGAATAAAAAAGCTCCGTAAGTTCGCTCGCTGTGCGCGAACGGCGGATACTCTCAGCGAGTTCCATGCGTTTTCCGCGTCGAGTGATGCGAACCCGCCTGCTGCGCCGCTTTGGAAACGCGAGCCGCTGTTGAAAGCGGGCCATCTCTTCTCGCTCCCACGTCGTGAGCGCGACATATGTTTTGCGCTGATCCGCCACAAACACACTCGCCCCGACCTGGCGCGACAGCGGTTCTCCCGCTGCGCAGTCGCTTGTGTCACCATGCGGCGAAGAGAAAAAAAGCTGTGGATGGCGATGCTTTTCCTGGCGAAAGCGGGCGACGTTTGCTGTCAGTGTGTTCTGCGCCAAACGCGCATCCTTTATTCCGCGCAGACTCAGGAGAAATTGGCGAAACGCCGCTTCAAAAAGAGGCATCTGCTCGCGCGATTTGACAAGCGCCGCCGCGAGGGCGCTGCGCAGCATAAGTGGATCGGAAAATCCGACGAGCAAAGCGCTTTGCAGCGCTACTTCCTCTTCTTGTGCGCTGATCTGAAACCCGAGCGTGTTTAAGGCGCGGCAAAAGAGCAGGAGATTGCGAAACGCCTGTCCATCAGGCGTAAGTGCTTCACGCACCATAGCCTATACCTTTGCGAGCAGGTTTGCGACACGCGACCGCCCACTCTCACCTGTCAATAGTTCAAGGTCGTCCCGATACTTAAGCAGACACCCCATGGTGTCGCGAAGGACAGCCTCATCCAAAACACGAACGTTCAGCGCTTCAAGCGCCTGGGCAAAATAGATCGTCTCGGCAAGTCCCGGAACTTTATAGAGAGGCTCCTCGCGCAAACGCTGGATAAACAGGCACAGGGAGTGCGTCAGGGCTTGCGCCAGTCCCGGGACATGCGCTGTGACGATGCGCATTTCTTTTTCAATCGTCGGATAATCGATCCAGTAATAGAGACAGCGCCGTTTCAGCGCATCATGCAACTCGCGCGTGCGATTTGACGTCAGGATGACCAGTGGCTTTTCTGACGCGCGAATCGTCCCGAGTTCCGGAATCGTCACCTGAAACTCCGCCAGCAGTTCGAGCAAAAACGCCTCAAACTCTGCGTCGCTGCGATCCACCTCATCGATTAAAAGCACAGGTGCCGGCGTCGTGGAAATCGCTTGCAAAAGGGGACGACGAAGGAGAAAACGCTCGCTGTACACCTCATCTTCGACGCGCTTTTCCCACCCCATGTCTCCTTGATCAACCCGCCCCGCCTCGCGCAGGCGAATATGGAGGAGTTGGCGCGCGTAATTCCAGTCGTAAAGCGCCGTCTGCCGATCGATCCCTTCGTAGCACTGCAGACGAAGAAGCGGACGCGAGAGGGCATTTGCGAGAGTTTTGGCAATCTCAGTTTTACCGACCCCCGCCTCCCCTTCAAGAAAAAGCGGTCGCTCCAGACGCAGCGCCAGAAACACAGCCGTGCAAAGACTGCGCTCTGCGATATACCCATGCTCCTCAAGCAAGGCCTCCACTTGTTCAACCGACGCAAGCGAAATCATCGTCCACCTACCCTGTCAGAAAAAATTCGCCCGCAGGAAACGAACAACCCGCGGGCGTGCCAGATTTTCATTTACAACACCGATCCTGCGCGGCTACAGGCAGCGGCGCAAAGCGCGTTGCGCGTAGACCTGGCAGAGATGCGCCCGATAGGTTGCCGAGGCAAACAAGTCTTCCGCCATCTCACCGTCTTGCGCCGCAAACGCCGCCGCCGCACGCACAGTCTCATCAGTTGCAGGTCGGCCCAGTAGTGCGCGCTCCACTGCGTGCGCGCGATACGCCAAATCACCCGCTCCAGTGATCGCCACACGCGCGTAATCGATCAAGCCCTCTGTCACGCGAAGCACAGCCGCCACGCCAGCCACCGCATAACCCGAGGCGGGGTGAGAAAATTTTTCGTACGCCGTGCGCGCGCCAGCCGGCGGAACCGCAAACGCGATCGACGTCACCAGGCTGTTTTCCGGCAGACTCGTCGTGAGCGGACCGATGACAAATTCGTCCATCGTAAAACTTGCCGGCCCATCCGGGGTTGCCACATGGATGCGCGCATCGAGGGCGATGGCGACTGCCGGAACGTCGGCCGCAGGGTCCGCGTGCGCGATGCTCCCGCCAATCGTGCCGCGATTGCGCACTTGAATGTCGCCCACTGCGCGCGACGCTTCGGCGAGCAGCGGGATTTTCTCAAGCACCTGCGGATCGCGGATGACACGCGCATACGTCGCGAGTGCGCCTATAACTACCTCGTCAACGCCCACCACAATTTTTTTAAGCTCCTCAATTCGCCCGAGATCAACGATGGTCTGCGGCGTTGCCAACCGCAGTTTCATCACGGGCAATAGGCTGTGCCCGCCCGCGATCAGTTTGGCGTCGCTCCCCGCCGTCTGCAAAAGGCGGATGGCGTGATCGACAGACTCCGCTCGCTCATACGCAAATGCGCTTGGTATCACGCCTGACTCCTCCCCTCATTCATGGCGCGCCAGACGCGCTCAGGCGTAAGCGGCATGTTCAAATCCCTGACATGAAAAGGCTTCAGCGCATCGATCACGGCATTGACCACCGTCGGCGTCGAGGCGATCGTTCCGGTCTCGCCAATGCCTTTGACGCCGAGTGGATTTTGCGGCGCAGGTGTCTCTGTGAACGCAGTCTCCATCTCCGGAAAAAAGCGCGCCTTTGGCATCGCGTAGTCCATAAACGTCCCGGTGAGCAGTTGACCTTCTTCGTCATAGACCGCACCTTCGTAGAGCGCCTGCCCGATTCCTTGAACGATCCCGCCGTGAACCTGCCCTTCCGCGATCAGCGGATTGATCACTCGGCCACAGTCATCCACTGCGATATAGCGCAGAAGGGAAACCTCGCCTGTGTCAGGATCAATCTCAACGACACAGAGGTGTGTGCCAAATGGGTATACGAAATTGACCGGATCATAAAAGGCGTGCCCTTCAAGGCCCGGTTCGACCCCTTTAGGCAGATTCCAGGCAAGGTATGCCTGAAGCGTCACCTCCTGAAACGTCACGCTGCGCTCAGTACTTCCTTTGATCGAGAATTTCCCAGCCGAAAAGGTCACATCCTCTTCCGCCGCCTCCAGCATGTGGGCGGCGATTTTGTTCGCTTTTTCGATCACGCGATCGGTCGCCACCGCGAGCGCGTTGCCGCCAACTGGCGTTGTGCGCGAACCGTACGTGCCCCAGCCCATGGCAATCCGCGCAGTGTCTCCGTGGACAATCTCGATGTCTTCGACAGGCACGCCAAGTCGATCTGACACGATTTGCGCAAATGTCGTCTCTTCACCCTGACCGTGCGGGGATGCGCCTGTAAACGCCGTGATCTTTCCTGTCGGATGCACACGCACCGTCGAGCTTTCCCAGAGACCGCCTTGAAACCCTACGGCGCCTGCGACCTGAGACGGTCCCAATCCGCAAATCTCAACGTAAGTTGTGCACCCGATGCCAATGAGTCGCCCTTCTTTTCGCCACTGCTCCTGCTGTTGCCGCAGCTCTTGGTAAGACAGCATCTCTAAGGCGCGCTCGAGCGCCAGATGATACTGACCACTGTCATACTCAAGACCAAGCGGTGTGGTGTACGGAAACTGGTCGGCGCGAATCAAATTTTTGCGGCGAACCTCCACCGGATCCTTTCCAATCTCATTTGCAAACAGGTCCACCATGCGTTCGAGCACATACGTGGCCTCTGGGCGACCCGCACCGCGATACGCGTCCGTCGGCGTCGTGTTAGTAAACACGCCGTACACATCCACTTCGGCGTGCGCAAACTGATACGCGCCAGGCACGATCAAGCCAAACAGGATCGTCGGCACGCCAGGTCCTGCCGTCGAGAGGTACGCGCCCATGTTGGCGATGTTTTTTACGCGAATCGCAGTCATCGTTCCATCGCGCTTTCCCGCGAGCTCAACGTCCAGGATCATGTCGCGTCCATGCGTTGTCGCGAGAAAATGCTCGCGTCGATCTTCCATCCACTTGACAGGGCGGCCAAGCTCCATCGACGCGAACCCAACGAGCGCCTCGTCCGGGTAACAGGCGATTTTTGCACCAAACCCGCCGCCCACATCGACGGACACGATGCGCAACTTATGTTCAGGAATGCCGAGAATAAGCGAAAGCAAGAAGCGGTGAATGTGCGGATTCTGGGATGTGAGATGGAGCGTCAGCTCTCCAGTCCCCGCATTGTACGAGGCCGTCGTCGCACGCGTCTCCATCGGGTTTGGAATCAGCCGCTGCTGGCGAAACTCGTGGCGCACGACCACTTCCGCCTCTGCAAACAAAACGTCTGGCGCATCGCCTGCCTTCCAGTGAAAGGCAATATTGTTTGGCGCATCCCCATGCACAAGCGGAGCGCCTTCCTGCATCGCCGCGCGCTGATCGACGACGACATCAAGCGGCTCATAGTCAACCTCGATCAAATCGAGCGCGTCGCGCGCCGCGTAGCGGCTCTCTGCGACAACGAGCGCGACACCATCCCCGACATAGCGCACAACGTCGTGCGCAAGCGCCGGATGAACCGTTGTCTTTATGTCGGAGTTTGGCGGCAGCCACGCTGTCGGAATCGCCCCCACTTTGCCGAGAATGTCTTTTCCCGTGTACACCGCGACAACGCCTGCCGCGTTTCTTGCCTTCGCAACATCGATCGAGCGAATGTTCGCATGCGCATAGGGACTGCGCAGAATCATCGCATAGAGCATGCCAGGCAGCGCAACATCATCCGAGTACGTGCCATTTCCCGTGATCAGGCGCGGATCTTCCCGACGCTTGACTTTTGTGCCAAAGACTGTCGCCATCAGCCGCGCCCTCCTTCCGCTTCGGCTGCCACTTCTGGCTCGCCCACCTGTTGGTTCATCTGCTGGGCCGCGTATTGCACGGCGCGCACGATGTTTTGATAGCCCGTACAGCGGCAGAGTACGCCTTCGAGACCGTCGCGAATTTCCTCTTCCGTAGGATTTGGATTGTGCGCGAGCAGATCGGTCGCCGCCATCATGACGCCTGGCGTGCAAAACCCGCACTGCAGACCGTGTTTTTCCCAAAATCCTTGCTGGATCGGGTGGAGATTCTCAAGCGTTCCGAGGCCTTCAACAGTCGTCACCTGCTCACCGTCTGCCTGAACGGCGAGAACCGTACATGATTTGACAGCGCTTCCATTTAAGAGAACTGTGCATGCGCCGCATTGACTTGTGTCACAGCCAATGTGCGTGCCCGTCATTTGCAGCGTATCGCGAAGAAGGTGCACCAAGAGTGTGCGCGGCTCAACGTCAACCGTATGCGGTTTCCCGTTGATCGTCAGTGAAAGAGATATCGTCTCGCTCATCCTTTCCCTCCCGTATCGCCAAGTTTCGGCAAGTCTGAATATTTCTCACACATCGTAACATGAACAAACTCTCGCGACAACGAGTCTATCGTTTTTTAAATATCCAAAAGGCCATAAAACAAAAGGTCACAAAATAAGATTACAAGACGCTGAGATCATTGAGCCACGGCGTGCAGATCATACAACGTGATGAGTCCAAATCCCCATAATAAAATTCCAGTAATAACAAACGCTCTGATCCTGTTCGATCTCTTGACCCAAAAGTCTGCCACAGATCCATGAATCCGTCTGTCATGCGCCTTGTATGCTTCGATATATGTAAAAGTGATAAAAAAAGAAAACGCGATGTATAAAATTAGTGCAACACTGTATTTTAGAAATGTCATTTTACACACCCTTTGGAAACTCATTTGTTTCTACTGTCTAACCCAAGTGTTTAGTGTTCTTTTATAAAAGAGGAATCAAAAAAATCCGACACTCGTTTACAATTTTTTTTGAAATTCGGGCGTTATCAAAAGGGTACTGCTGAGATCTTCGCTTTAAGAGAATGCGAAGATCTCACATACAGAATCACAGTAGAACGAAGCGTCCCGTTGCGTGACAGCTTCGAGTGATCGAGCGACCCCCTCAGCGAGCCCCCGCCACTGTAGCGTTATTGCGCCGCGTGCAGTGCCTGGCGCAACGAATCCGCCGCCGCGTGCAGCGCTTCTTCCCGCTCAGGCAGTCCCCAGTCCGTGCTGAAATAGCCGTGAATCAGCCCCGATACGCACTGAAATGAAACTGCGACACCCGCCGCGCGCAGATGTTCTGCGTACGCCTCTCCCTCCGAACGCAAAGGATCGCACTCTGCCACGAGTACGAACGCAGGCGCGAGCCCCTCTGCCGACGCCTCGCGCGGACAAAGGTCGGGCAGCTTTCGCGCTGTGCCTTTTGGCGCGTACTGATCCCAAAACCAGATCAGCGCATCTCTGGTCAGATTGACATTGTCCGCGTATTTGCAATACGACGGCGAGTCAAATCGCTCCGGCTCAATCATCGGGTAGATCAGCATCTGATATCCAATCGAAAACTCCCCGCGATTGCGCCGCGCGAATGGCCGTCGCCGCCGCCAGGTTGCCACCCGCGCTATCCCCGCCGACCGCGATGCGCGCGGGATCGAATCCGAGCTTATGCCCGTTTTGCGCAACCCAGCGCGTCGCGTCGTACGCGTCATCAATCGCCGCCGGATACGGATGCTCCGGCGCAAGCCGATAATCCACAGACACCACTGCGATCTGCGCGTAATTGGCGAGCGCGCGACACGTGTCATCGACAGTCTCCACGCTGCCCACCACAAACCCGCCTCCGTGAAAATAGACGAGAACCGGAAGCCGTTCATCGCGATTTGGGCGGTACATGCGCAGGGTGAGCGGCCCGCCCTTTCCCGCGATGTAAATCTCGCGCACCTCATAAACCGGGCGAAGGTCCGTCTTCATCTGGCGCGCCACCTCTTCGCGCTGCGCGCGCGCCTCTAAGACATCTTGCTCATAGATCGGTTTTGCGCCGCTCGCCTTCATGGTCTCAAGCAACGCTTTCACAGCAGGTTTCAACGCCACGTATCACACAACCCCCTCACGAATTCAAAAATCGGTCCATCCGCTCAAACGCCCGCTCGAGTTGAGCGAGTGACGTCGCGTAGGAACAGCGGACAAATCCTTCGCCAGACGGCCCAAACACGGCGCCCGGCACGACTGCGACGCGCTCCGCCTTTAAAAGCCGTTCTGCGAACGCCTCGGAAGAAAGTCCAGACGCGCGAATGTCCGGAAACGCATAAAACGCGCCTTGCGGTTCGTGACAGGCAAGCCCGATCTCACGCAGGCGCTTGACGACAAAGCGCCTCCGCTGATCGTACTGCTCCACCATCGCTTGCCGCTCACGCTCGCCGTTTTTCAGTGCCTCAAGCGCCGCCATCTGCCCCATGATCGGCGCGCACAGCATCGTGTACTGATGTATCTTGACCATGGCCGCAAGCACGTCGCGCGGCGCCGTCGCGTAGCCAATGCGCCAGCCAGTCATCGCGTACGCCTTTGACATGCCGCTGATCACTATCGTGCGCTCTTTCATACCAGGCAGGCTTGCGACGCTTACATGGCGCACCCCGTAGGTAAGTTCCGCATAGATTTCGTCGCTGATGACCAACAGGTCGTGCGCAATCGCGACGCTTGCAATCTGCGCAAGTGCGGCGCGATCGAGGATGGCCCCCGTCGGGTTGTTCGGGGCGCACAGGATCAGCACCTTGCTGCGCGGTGTCAGTGCATCGCGCAAGGCAGCTTCCGTCAAGCGAAACTGATCCATCGCGCGTGTCGCAATCTTTTTCACCGTCGCCCCGGCAAGGATCGCACAAGGTTCATACGAAACATACGCCGGCTCCGGGATCAAAACCTCATCCCCCGGTTGAACCACGGCGCGCAGCGCGAGATCGATCGCCTCGCTCCCGCCAACTGTCACCAGTACTTCATCTTTTGGGTCATACGATAAATCAAACGTTTCTAGGTATTGCGCAATCGCATCGCGCAACGCGGGCAATCCCGCATTCGCCGTGTAGGTTGTGTACCCGCGTTCAAGCGCGTAAAAGCAAGCCTCGCGCACGTGCCACGGCGTGACAAAATCAGGTTCGCCGACGCCAAGCGAGATGACGTCGTCCATTTGGCTCGCCAAATCAAAAAAACGGCGAATTCCGGATGGCGCAAGTTGTTCGACAAGAGGCGAGAGCTTTCCTTCAAACGCGCTCACGGTGCGACAACCAAGCGTTTTTCGTCTTCGCGGTCGTCAAAGATGACCCCATCCGCCTTATACGTCTTCAGGAGAAAGTGCGTCGCCGTGCCTGTCACGTGCTCGATCGTCGCGAGGCGTTCTGAGACAAATGTCGCGACATCGCGCAGGTGGCTGCCCTCTACGACCACTTGCAGATCGTAGGCTCCCGACATCAGCGCCACCGACTTGACCTCCGAAAAGCGATAGATACGGCGCGCAATCGCGTCAAACCCCACCTCGCGCTGCGGGGTCACCCGCACATCGATCACAGCCGTGACGCCGTTTCCGTCCACCTTGTCCCAATTGACAATCGCCGAGTAGCCAAGAATCACGCGCGACTGCTCCGCTTCCGCAATCACCGCGCGCACCTCAGCGGGTTCTTCATCAAGCAGGGTTGCCAACATTTCATCAGTATAGTTCGCATTTTCATGAAGCATGTGCAACAGTTTTACCCGTTTCTCTGAATCCATCTCCACGCATCCATTTCTTTGTAAGATGTGCCACACCAAACGTACCGAGAAAGCGACGCTCTCGTCAAGTCAAACGCGGGAACGACGAAAGTCTATGTCGCAAAAGTGTTTGGCCGCTCGTTTTGCAGAGCGGCCAAAGAAATTGGGGGTGTAACGCTGCGCCATTGTGTAAAAGCTAGGTGCGTTCACAAAAAGGAGGAATAATCATGCCAGATCATCGGAGCAGCCTGCAAGCGCAAAGTCCGTTGGCGGATGCGCAAAACTCGGTCGAAAAGGCGGGGCGAGCTGTCAATCAGGCAAGTGCAAATCCGAGTCAAGAGACGTTCATGCAAGCTGAAAACGCGCTGTCTCATGCAACGCGCGCAGTCTCTCAGGCGGATGACGAGAATGGACAGGCGCTACAGCAGGTGGGGCAACAGCTGTCTGACGTGAATGCCAAACTCGAACACGCGAAACACGAAGACCCGTTTGATGAGCAGAACCATCTGCCAGACTAGCAAACACACAACGCGCGCCGTTCACACGCATCACGCGAGTGTCAACGGCGCGTCTCAAACCATGTAAAGACCTCCCGCGCGTGGTCACCAAGGCTTGTAAGCGCCGCGTGAAACAGTTCGTGCAGATCACGCTGTCCGCGATGCTCGCCGCGCGCCGTCACCGGTGTGCCGTAATAAGGATGGGGCATAAACCGCGGCGCGTCAGTGCGCGCTGTGGAGCGCGTAAGCACTTGCGCCAAATCGACCGCATGCCGGTCGCGTTCTGTCAGGTGGGAAAGGCCAAAGCGCTCTGTCGCCGTATGCAGAATCGCCGTATGGTCGGCGGGCACTTCTTTGCCTGAGGCGTCACGCGGGCGAAAGACGGTCCCTTGTTCGATGTAGGGAGAAACCAACACGGTACATACGCGGACACCCAGGCGGTCAAAGCGAAAATTGCACTGACCAAGCGGTTTGTGTGGATCTGGTGGAACAGCGGCAGGCGGCGGAACGTGGTCATAGCATCCCCCGTGTTCATCGTACGTCACAATCAGCAGTGTTCGCTCAAAGCACGGGCTCGCGCGAAGCGCCTCATACACGCGAAATAAAAGCCACTCTCCCGGGAGCATGGATGACGGTGGGTGTTGGTCGTTTGCGTCAGGTCCGAGAAACTGCGGCTCAAGATACGCGTAACTCGGAAGTGTGCCGCGCGCGCAGTCCTCATAGAACTGATCGAGCGGGGAAAAATGGGTCCAAGCGTAAGGGAACAGAGCAGGCAAGTGAATCATAAGCGTCAGTGGAAGGATGTCTTTGACGCTGTAGTAGACGCGCCACGAAAGATCTTCCCGTTTGGCTTCGGAAATGCGGTTAAAGAGCGTAGGCGACGCATTTTTCACCCACTCAGTGTACGGCTGGTTGTTCACGAGTCCACGCGATGTGCCAGCGTGAAGAAACGCGCGGTTTGCCCACGTTTGGCTTGGCACGGAGGAGAAATAGCGATCACACACAGCATAAGAGCGCGCGAGCCCGGATAATACCGGAAGCGACTCTGGCGTATAACACTGCATGATCTGCCGGAGTCCGTCGGCAAACGGCGCATCATCCGCACGTGCCAAACCTTTCTCTTGCAACACACGCGCAAAATCCTTCACAAACCCATTCATTTTTGCGTCGCGCTGCCCGTGAAAGACGGGATACGTTCCATAGATCTGTCGAGATACGTGTGTGAACGTCTCGCCTGGATCGACTTGAGGAATGTCAAGCGATGTGGCAGGCCTGACGTATACCGCGTGTGCAGCGCTCGACCCGAATCCTGGAAGCGGATTGCTAAGTGTCTTGTCAGCCACCCCGTCAAACGGCTGTCCGCGTGCAGGTCGCTCCCTCTCGTTCATTGCGTTCGGATCGTACAGGTACCCCGCCACATGATCAAATGAACGATTTTCGAGCATAAGCACTACGATGTGATCGAATCGATGCGTTTTCATGCTGCATCCTATGACGGATGAGGCGGAATGGTTTCTGCACGCTATGCGCGCCAATGCGTCGCGCAGATCTTTTTAGGTCTGGCGCAATCGATACTTTTGCAGCTTACCGGTCGAAGTCCGTGGGAGTGCATCGACAAACGCATACTCCTTTGGCGTTTTAAAGTGCGCCAACCGTTCGCGGCACCACACGTTTAATTCATCAGGTGAAACCGTCGCCCCCGGCTTCAGCACGACAAACGCTTTGGGCACTTCTCCCCACTTCTCGTGAGGCACTGCGACGACACCCGCCTCAAGAATGGCCGGATGTTGATAGAGCACACCCTCCACCTCAACGGAAGATACGTTTTCTCCGCCCGATATGATCACATCCTTTGCCCGATCGACAATTTGAATGTAGCCATTTGGATGCACCACCGCGAGATCCCCTGTGTAAAAATAGCCGCCGCGAATCACCTTCGCCGTTTCTTCCGGCCGTTTGTAATAGCCCTCCATGACGGTGTTTCCGCGCGCGGCAATCTCGCCAATCTCGCTGCCATCCCACGCCACGTCGACACCGTCACTGCGAAACACGCGCGTCTCTCCGCTAAACACCATCTCCACGCCCTGGCGCGCCTTGACATTCGCCGTCTCTTCTTCAGAAAGTTTCGCAAACGCGTCGATCCACTCACAATACGTGATCAGAGGTGTCGTCTCCGTCAAGCCATACACGTGTGTGATATCCATTTTCAACAGTCGCTCTGCCTGCTCAATCACCGCAGCAGGCGGCGGAGATCCGGCCGTCGCGAAACGGATCGTCTTTGTCAGCTTGCGCTCTGGCAGCGACGTCGCATTTAGCAGCATATTAATCACCGTCGGCGCGCCAAACGCGACGGTGATCCCCAGGTTTTCAAAGAGTGAGAGGATGTAGTCTGGATCGACGCGGCGCAGACAGACGTGCGTTGCCCCAACGGCTGTAAACACCCAGACACTGCCCCAGCCATTAACGTGAAACATAGGCAGCGTGTGGAGGTACACGTCGTCGTGATGGACTCGCATGTGAAAAAGCACGTCCGCCGCGTTGATGTAGTTGTTGCGATGCGTAAGCACGACACCTTTCGGGCGCGAGGTTGTCCCGCTTGTATAATTGATCGTAAGCGGCAGATCCTCATCCAGTTCACACGCAAACGGTGTCGCGTCTGCGTTTGCGAGGAGCAACTCATACGGTACCCACCCCAGGTACTCTGGCGCGCCGGATTGTGCGTCGCGCAGGCGTTGACCTGACTCATCCCCCACCACGATGTATGTTTGAATCTTTGGCAATCGATGCACAAGTGTTGTGATTATCGGAAGAAAGTCCGCGTCAAAGATGATCGCTTCTGCATCGCTGTGCTCAAGAATGTAAAAGATTTCTTCCGCGTTCAAACGGGTGTTGATTGGAACGAGCACACCACCCATCTGACCAATGCCATAGAAACATTCAAGCATCTCATGCGTGTTATAAAGAAGCGCCGCGACGTGCTGCCCGCCGTGTCCGCGCGCCCTAAGTGCCTGGCTGAGCCGCCACGTGCGCTCATCAAATTCCCGATACGTAAATGTGAGATCGCCATCGACCACTGCGATTTTTGTCGGGTAGAGTGAAACTGCGCGGCGTTTCCAGTCAAGGGGTGTCAAGGGGGTCTTCAACTTTGTTCCTCCTCATCATTCGCTAGTCTCATCCTAGATTGAAACACGGGATATGTAAACCCTTTCATATCAATATCTGTACCATAACATGCGGAGAACACGTCGTTAAACAATTAGAAATTTTGTAGTGAAAACTAGTCTCCTCACAGATTCTTGGCTATACTCTTATAAGGCAAATCGTGGAAGAGGTGAGCGCAGAGGATGACCGTCCTGCTTGCAGCCTACAACCTGCATCGGGCATTTGAAAAGACCGTCGCTGTTCATCATGTCGATCTCACTCTTTCAGAAGGGGAAATCGTCGCACTGCTCGGTCCAAACGGAGCCGGGAAAAGCACGACCATGCGAATGCTGACCGCACTGCTCGAACCGACCCGCGGCAGTGTGACCTATCTCTCGTATCGAATTCCCGAGCAGATCGTGGAGGCAAAGGGACAGTTTGGATATGTTGCGGACCAGCCGATGATCATGCCTTACTTGACCGGTTGGGAGTACATCCAGTTTGTGGCTGGACTCTACGGATGTTCAGCGGATGAAATCAAGAAGCGGGCGACGCCCCTGATCGAGCGTTTTGCGCTGACCGAGGTCATTCACAAAAAAGCCACAGGCTATTCCCACGGGATGCAGCAAAAGCTTGCGCTCATCGCTCAACTCGCGCACCGCCCGCGCGTTCTTTTGGCTGATGAACCGACGGTTGGATTGGATCCGGGCAGCGCCTCGGAAATGCAGGCGATCTTTCGCGAATACGCACAAGATGGCAACGCGATCCTGCTCTCCACCCACCTGCTCGACATGGCACAGCATCTGGCGACGCGAATTGTCATGATGACGCACGGTAGAATTGTCGCATCCGGGACCCCGGAGGAACTCACGCAAGGGGGAGCGCGGAGTTTGGAGTCTGTATTCTTTCAAAGAACGGGTGAGGTTTCGCTGTGACTGCCTATCTCATACGCTGGCAATGGATCATCCTCAAACGACAGTGGCTCGACTTTCGAACGGCGATAAACCTTGGCGTCAACATCCTGTTTCAAGTCGTATTGGTCGTGTCGGCTCTTGCCGACCCGCAAAGTTATGCCAGCACGATTCCTATGTTTGTGGCCTACTCATCGATCTTTATTTTAATTCAGACCATGAACGGATTCAGTCAGGCGACGGCTGTCTCAACGCTTGGATTGCTTGGCGCCGCGCCCATCGCTCACAGGCCCAAAATGGCGATGGTCCTGTTTAGCCTGGTTGTCACTGCAGCGATCAATTCAGGAATTCTTGCGTTAGGACTCGGTCTCTCGCTTTTTATTCACGGATACCATCTCGGCGCGTTTCTCGCGATGATCCTCATCTTTATCACTTCGCTGTGCCTGAATGCCGGAATCGGAGCAGGACTTTCCGCCTGGGCTAGCCAGTGGCTACCCACACGCTTAAAACACCAAACCGGTGTGATCATCAGCCCCTTTCTATTCCTTCTCATGGGCGCATACTCCGTAATGAGCCAACGCGACCCGCAATTGTTCACGCGTACAGGAAATTTTTTCATTTCCATCGCGGCTCATCCCAGCCAAGCATACCCACAAATCAATGCCCTCTTAACGGCGGCATTCGTCGGCGTCCTTTTTGCAGCCATTCCATTTGGCAGACGTTTCTCAGTACTCAGTCAACGTCCCGCCGATGTCCTTTCGACGGATGGGCGCACCTATCACTACCGACCTGTTCCCACCGGTCTGTTGCGCTTATTGTTCTGGCGCGAGTGGCTCATTTTGACACGCACGAAGGGGCTTTCCATGCTTTTTGGCGTCCTATTTTTATCCACATTTGCATTCTTTCCTGGAAAATTAAACAATGTGGCGTTTATCTTTCTCGGCATCCAGGCGGGGGCACTCTTACACAGCGGCACTGACCTCAAGTCTCTGCCACTCATTTATTTGGCGCCGATTCGCCTCGATCGCTTTTGGTTGCGGAGATTGCTCCTTTTACTTCCACAATCTATCATTCAGGCCGGAATATTTGTTGCGATCCTCTATCTCGCGCACCATGAAACGCTATCGTTGACCACCGTTCTCGATGATATGATGTTGGACATCCTTGGCGTGATAGGCGCATCCTTTTTCTCGTTTTTTATCTATCGTCATCAACAACCAGCGAAAAACCACAAGTTGCGCTTAACAGGGAGAGTATTGACAGGAACCCTTCTGTACAGCATCATTCCGTTCGGAGTGGCATTTCTAAACGCCCGTCTTCCTCTTTTAGGTTTCTCCTTTGACGCCATTCTCTGCCTTGCCCTCTTGTATTTCGGTCCCATCTATCTGAGGACAAACAAGTCCATTCAATACCCGCTTGGCGCGTGATGGGTCCGTGACCCGTCACGCGCCGCACATCAGGAAATGGCGTGCGGCGCCAACGCGAAAAACGAGGCGATCAACAGCAGGCAAGCGACGAGCGCAATCGCTGAGAACGTGATGCCAAGGATCGCAAATTTACGCTGACCGCGCCTGCGTGACATCAGGCCAAGCGCAAGTCCGGCGATAGAAAACGGCAAACTGACAGGAAAAAAGAGCGTTAATAAAAGGATTGAAAAGATGCCAAACGAAAACGACAGATAACTGTGAACATCGCGATCACGACGTACCTTTTGATCAGGTTCCATCGCCTCTTCACCTCACCCTTCATATCCTTCACAAGACAAGATCCGCCAACGGCGGATCATCGTCTTCCTCAGCCACAACCGCCCTGTTTAAGGCCGGGACGTGCAATTGGCGGTGGAACAATCGGTGCGCGCGGAGAGACGGATCCCTGCATAGGACGGTATCCCAGTACTGGCCGGTTGCCAGAGAACATGCCGGTCCCCGCAGGTGAGCCATACAAAGCGGGAGGCCGTGCCGTCATACCCAGTCGGGCTGCGCCTTGCGCGCGATTGGACGCACCGAGCCCAAAGAGCAGGAACAAAGGCAAAAAACAGGTCTTAGCCTCGACTTTATCTCCGTCAAGCCTAACACTTTGAACAACGTCTAGCCACTCACTTTGCATGAAGATCTCCATCCCCTTCCTTCTACAGGGTATGGCTCAACGTGAGGCGCGTATAGATGATTGTCGCGTACCGTTTGCTGTGTCACACGAAGCTGAAGATGTGCATCCTAAAAGGTCCCTAAGACCCCAAGCGCGCAAAACCAGTAATGACACACTCACAAAGTCACGCCTACAAAACAATGTCCACAAAACATTGAAACATCAATCCAAAAAACCACGGCCCATCAAGCGCGGTAGTCACTGCGCGTCCGCGCCACGGCCGACATCCATCCCTGCCACAGCGCTGCGCGCTGCGTGTTCTCCATGAGCGGACTGAACCTGCGCTCTGCGGCCCAGTGCCTTGCGATTTCTTCGCGGGAGTCCCAGTAACCGACCGCCAAACCCGCCAAGTACGCGGCGCCAAGCGCCGTAATCTCGCGAATGCGCGCACGCTCGACAGGCGCGCCAAGCAGATCCGCTTGAAACTGCATCAACAGGTTATTATCGGCCGCCCCCCCATCCACGCGCAGCGTAGACAGCGCAAGCCCTGCGTCCTGCTCCATCGCCTCAAGGACATCCCGCGTCTGATACGCGAGGGATTCAAGCGTCGCACGCACGATGTGCGCTTGTGTCGTTCCGCGCGTCAATCCGTAGATTGCCCCGCGCGCGTCCATATCCCAATGCGGTGCGCCAAGCCCGACAAACGCCGGAACGACGTACACTCCTTCCGAACTCTCAATCGACTTTGCGATCCGCTCCGAATCCGCACTCGTCTCAAGAATCTTGAGCCCGTCGCGCAACCATTGAATTGCCGCCCCCGCCATAAACACACTGCCTTCAAGCGCATACTCTACCCGCCCGCCGATCGACCATGCAACTGTCGTAAGCAACCCGTGCGCAGAGCGAATCCGCCGCTCGCCCGTGTTCATAAGCAAAAAACAGCCCGTTCCATAGGTGTTTTTGACCATGCCCGGCGCAAAGCACGCCTGTCCAAAAAGCGCCGCGTGCTGGTCTCCCGCCACCCCAGCGATTGGAACGACCGCGCCGCCCGCGATCGCCGCGTCAAGGTTTCCGTATCGCTCACTTGACGAGCGAATCTCCGGCATCATGCAAGAAGGGATCGCCAGGAGCGAAAGCAGGTCATCGTCCCACGAACCAGACTCAAGGTTATATAGCATCGTGCGCGACGCGTTGGTGTGATCCGTCGCGTGAAGTTTTCCGCCAGTCAAATGATAGATAAGCCACGTGTCCATCGTGCCAAACAGGATTTCCCCGCGCTCCGCCCGTTTTTGTCCATCAGGTATGGCATCGAGCAACCAGCGAATCTTGGTCGCCGAAAAATACGCGTCGACAACAAGCCCTGTTTTGTCACGCACCATCGCCTCTTTGCCGGCCGCTCGCAGTTGCTCGCAGATTTCAGACGTCTGCCTGCTCTGCCAGACAATCGCGCGATGAAGCGGTCGACCAGTCGCACGCTCAAACAAGACGGTGGTCTCCCGTTGATTTGTGATTCCTACACCCGCCAAATCTGAATACGCGACGCCCGCCGACGTGAGCGCCTCTCTCATCACGGCGAGCACACCATCCCAGATCTCTTCGGCGTCATGTTCCACCCAGCCCGGTTTTGGAAAGTACTGCGCAAACTCTTTTTTGGCCATCCCGCGAATCGTTCCACGCCGGTCGAAGATCATGGCCCTGGTGCTCGTCGTACCTTGATCAATGGCGAGAATAAAAGATTCACACTGATCGCTCATCATCCGTTAACCCCCTTTTAATTCCGTATTCTTGCGATGCTTTATTCGGCGAAACAGCTCGCCAATACCCATCCATCCCGAACCTGCAAAAAGGGCGAACATCGGCATCATCGGATAGCGAAAGCGACTCCACGCGGGAAACGCGAGAAAAATGACCGTGTCATAAAAGAGATAGAGAAGCACGATCTGTATGGCGAATTTCGCGGTGGCAGAGAGGTTTCGCCTTACGAAAAATCCGATCAGAACGAATATCATAAAACCGTAATAGGCATACGTGTCAAAGCGCCGCCAGTTCTCAATCACAGAGAGAGGAACATGCGGAAGATGCGCCAAGAGGGTGTAATGCACAGCGTTTTGATCCGACGCATACAAGTTCCTGATCTTATAAAGTCCATTCTCAAAAAAATTGAGTGGATGGTGAAACAGGTAGTGAAAGAACGCGTTCATGCCAATCGCATTCTCCCTGATCTCATTTCCGTGCGCTGCGAGCAGCGGGTTTTGTGCAGGATTCCAGAGCCAATAAAATCCTCTGTTCGCGTAGATTCCCTGCCAAAGATTCACCCCGCCGTTTGTCGAAATGAGGATGAAATGATGCATCGCGATCCAGTTGCGCAAGCTGACTGGCAGGATCGCAAAGGCCATCCCCGCCAGCACATAAACGAGCACGCGCGAATAAAACCGCCACTGCGCACGCCGCCAGATCACGGCGATTCCCCACGCCATAAAAGGGAAAAGAAGCGGGATCGGGCGCACGTCGCAGGCCATGCCAAGCACCACACCCGCACTCCCATAAGTGACCCATGGTCTGCGCATGGCACCCGGCGGGATCGTAAAGATCGCAAGGAAGATCATCAAGAGAATGGTGAACAATTCTTCCGAGCCAAGCACTGCATTCCACTCGATTTGGCTTGGCAATGCGGTATAAAAAGCGGCAGCGGCGAGCGCGACGCCCTTGCGCGCAAAAATGCGGAACGTCAGCAAATAGGTGAGCGCGACAATCCCGACGCTCAAAAGCGCATTGGTTACAAGCCCCACCCAAACGGTTTGTGGAAACACGCGATAGATCAAAGACAAAAAGAACGGGTAACCAATCGGCCAGTATGCCGTATAGCCGCCCGTCGCACGGCGATACCCAAGCCCTTTTGCAAGATCGACGGCGTGATAAAAATACCAGGCAAAGTCCTCCGACTGCGGCGGGTGCATCCAAGCCAAAAAGCCGAAGCGCAAAACCAGATTGATCAAAAGAAGCCACAAGAAACCGCTGTGATTCGCAATACGTAGATTACGCAAGAATTGTAAAACGGAATTTCCCTCACTTCAGTCTACAAATTGAATCAAACCATAGAATCTGCAAATCAAACACTGCCACAACCCAAGTATCCACATTTTGCGTCCGTCTTTCAATTCGCGTTTTGCAGAAATACCACTGCGCATCAACCATCTGTTCTGAAATCGCTTTGGATGCGCGATCCAAGTGCGCTACAATAGCGTCATCGTACAGATGGACAGACTGGCATGAAACAGGGGGATACTCACGTGATCATTGGACTGATAGGACTTGGAAAAATGGGGTTTGCGCTTGGCGAGCAAATGTTGGAAAAGGGGCACACCGTTCTCGCAACGGATGTGAGCGAGGCGTCACGCGCCAGTTTTGAAAAGGTGGGCGGCAAAACGGTGCGCACTTCAGCCGAACTGGTATCTTCGCTTCAGGCCCCGCGGGTCGTATGGTTGATGGTTCCCCAGGGCAAGATCGTGGATCAGGTCTTGTCGGAAATTCTCCCTCGGCTCGATGCGGGCGACATTGTCATCGAGGCGGGAAACTCACAGTACAAAGACAGCATGCGCCGCGCAAAAGAGGCCAGCGACCGCGGGATCGCCTATCTTGATGTCGGCACATCCGGCGGCGTGGAGGGTGCCCGCCACGGTGCGTGTTACATGATCGGCGGAGAAAAAGAAGCATTCCTGCGCGTGGAAGAGCTCTTTTCAAGTACTGCCGTGAAGGGCGGCTATGCCTATGTCGGTCCATCCGGCAGCGGACACTACGCAAAAATGGTGCACAACGGCATCGAATACGGCATGATGGCCGCGATCGGCGAAGGTTTTGAGATCTTGCAAAAGAGCCCCTTTCCCTATGAATTAGGAGATGTCGCAAACGTGTTTACAAACGGCTCGGTCATCCGTGGGTGGCTGATGGACCTGACGGCGCGCGCCCTCGAAAAAGATCCAAACCTCACCTCCATTCGCGGTGTCATGCACTCATCCGGTGAAGGCAAGTGGACACTCGAAGAGGCGCTTGACCTTCAGGTGGCATCACCCGTGATCGCGCTGTCCCTGATGATGCGCTATCGCTCGCAAGAGACCGATACCTTTACAGGCAAAGTGGTCGCGGCGCTGCGCAATGAGTTTGGCGGCCACGCCGTTGAAAAAGCGGGTGAATAATATCGCGCAAAAAGCCCCACGCAGACGCAAATTCGCGTCCATGTGGGGCCTTCTCTACAAGAGCCGGTTACGCACCCGCGTCTGCAGGCGCAGACAAGTCAAACAGAAGCACACGTGCCGGCGCCGCATCGACGCCTTTTAAGCGAAGCGGCGCGCATACCATCAAGTAGTGGGCAGGCGGCACGGCGCCCAAACGCAACCCTTCAAGAATCACGACATTCGCTGAAAAAAGCGCCTTGTGCGTCGGATGTCCCTCTTGGCTTCTTTCAATGCCCAACGCGTCAATGCCGACACCCGCGATGCCAATTTCCGCGAGGTACTTCGCACCGCTTTCGTTTAGAAAGACAAACCCCGGATCAAACCCTTCACGCGCCGAATTGCGCGTCTGAAAAAGCAGGAATTCGCCCGCCTGTATCGCAAACGGCTCAAGGTCTTCACGCGCAATCGCGTCTTCTACATGCGTGAGATTGAGCACACGGCACGTCGTCACAAGACGCTCCAACCCGATCGCCTCAATCGGCGCGCCGCCTTCAACCATATGCAGTGGCGCATCGACATGCGTACCTGTGTGCACGTCAAGGGAAACGCGCGTCTCTTGAAAGCCGTGCGTGGAAAAAGAAGCTGTCTGCGCAAAGTGCGGTCGCTTCTCATCCTTGTCCTTATAGACTGCCATCTCTGTGACGATGTCCATAGATACATCATAAAACCTCACGGTGTCACCTCCAGCGTGCGCGCCTGCTGGCGCAAGAGTTCATCTTCGACCGAAGATGTGTCTTTCCCATAAACAGGCCACCAGCGATAGCCATCCTTTTCAACCAGCGCGTTTGCAGAATCCGGCCCCCACGTTCCCGCCTCATACGTTTCAAGTGGCGCATCGCCCTCGCGAAACGCCTCGGCGATCGGATCGACAAACTTCCAGGCGAGTGACACCTCATCCCAGCGCGTAAAGAACGTCGAATCGCCGCGCATCGCGTCATACAACAAACGCTCATACGCCTCTGGTGCGTTGTCCGCATCCTGGCTGAACTCCATCGCAATCGGGACAACCGACCCTTCCGTTCCCGGCTTTTTCGCGTTGAGCTGCATGTACATGCCTTCCGCAGGATTGACACGAATCACGAGGAGGTTCGGGCCCAATTGACCGTCGCGATTAAAGTACAGATCGCGCGGCATATCACGGAATTGAATGACAATCTCTGTGGACTTGAGCGCCATTCGCTTTCCTGTGCGCAGATAAAAAGGCACGCCTGCCCAGCGAAAGTTATCGATAAAAAGACGCGCCGCGACAAATGTCTCCGTCTGCGACGCAGCATTTACGCCGTGTTCTTGACGATAGCCAGGCAGTCCCTGCCCTTTTTCGCCCTCCGCTCCCGCCGTGTACTGACCGCGCACCACATTCTCTTTCACATCATGTGGCCCATAGCGGCGCAGCGAGCGCAGCACTTTGACCTTTTCATCGCGGATCGCCTCCGTTTTCAGGCGGCTTGGCGGCTCCATCGCAATCATCATGACCATTTGCAGCATATGATTTTGCACCATATCCCGCAGCGCCCCTGCACCTTCGTAATACGAGGCGCGATCCTCCACGCCCACTGTTTCACTGGATGTGATCTGTACGTTTGCAATCGACCGATTGTTCCAGAGCGGCTCAAACATCGAGTTTGCAAAACGGATGACCTCGATGTTTTGCACCATCTCCTTGCCGAGATAGTGATCGATCCGATAGATGTCCTCCTCTGCAAACGCCTGGCGCAGCTGTTCATTGAGCGCCTGCGCCGTCTCAAAATCGCGACCAAACGGTTTCTCAATGATCAGCCGGCAAAATCCGGGCGACTGAGACAGTCCGCACGCCGCGATGGAGAGTGCGACATCCCCGAAAAACTCAGGGGCCATTGCCAAGTAAAACAGGCGATTCGGCGTGCGCCCGTCGCGCTCCAACTCCCGCACAAGCTCATGCAGCGCCGCGTAGTCATCTTTACGGTCGGCATGCACGGCTTGGTAGCGCAGGCGCTTGGCGAAATCCGGGAAATCCGTGAGATCCTGTTCGCTAAGCTTTCCATACGTTAGCAGCGCCTGTCTTACCTCGCTGACAAACGCCTCATCCGTAAGCGCGCGCCGCGCCGTACCGACGATGCTGAAACGCTCGGGAAGCATGTCCCGCATATGCATGTGATAGAGGGCAGGATAGAGTTTGCGCCGCGCGAGATCGCCCGTCGCGCCAAAGAGGACGAGTGTATGTTCTGGTGCCAAACCTTCGATCGTATGGATTTCATTCATCTCGTTTACCAAGAGAATCTCCCTTTGCTCTTATTCGCGATGTGAATCGCGAATCATTGGACTGCGCTTATGCCATCAGCGTAAAGATGAATCCCTCCATCATACAGCCGATAAATCCCATTGTAGACTTTTCTTTATCTCGACGCGAACGAGGCAAACGCATTCGCCACCGTCTCCACATCTTCACACGTATGATCAGCGGTTACCGTCAAACGAATGCGCGATGTGCCTACAGGGACGCTTGGTGGCCGGATCGCCGGTGCAAAAATACCCATTTGATCCAGATGTGCACTAAGCGCAAGCGCCGCACCAGTGTCCCCAATGTGAACGGGGATGATCGGCGTGATCCCTTGCGATGCCGCAAAACCACGCGCTTGTAGCGCCATTCGCAATTCGCGTGCACGGCTGTGCACACGCGCTCGGCGCTCCCCTTCATCTGTCGCAATCTGCAAGGCAGCGTGTGCACCCGCAATCACTAAAGGACTGAGCGCAGTCGAAAACATGAACGGTCGCGCCGCCTGTCGAAGCCATGCGATAAGTGTCTGTGCCCCCGCCACATAACCGCCCTCACTGCCCAAGGCCTTTGAGAGTGTCCCCACATGCAAATCAATCTCGTGCGCGGCCAGGCCAAAATGCGCGGCAGTCCCTTCACCGCGCGGACCGAGCACACCTGTCGCATGCGCGTCATCAACGATCAAAAGTGTGTCCCACGCACGCTTTAGGCGAACCAAATCGGCAAGCGGTGCGAGATTCCCATCCATGGAGAAAACACCGTCCGTAACAATGATGCGAAGACCAGAAACAGGCGTCGCCCGCAGCTTTTCCTCAAGATCATTCGCATCACCGTGTCTATAAATCACAACCCGCGCCCGACTCATGCGACACCCGTCAATCAGGCTCGCATGGTTTAGTTCATCCGAAAAGATGACATCCCCTTCGCGCACAAACGTCGTCATGACAGCCAGATTCGCCATGTAGCCTGTATTAAAGAGAAGCGCCGCCTCCGTGCCGCGATGTTTTGCGAGCGCAATTTCCAGTTCCTCGTGAAGCGCGCTGTGTCCTGTCGTCATACGCGAACCAGTCGAGCCAAGTCCATGCGTCTCAAGCGCCTCCTGCGCCGCCGCCCGGACGCGCGGATGTTGCGCCAGGCCCAAATAATTGTTAGACGCACAAAGCAGGACAACGCGACCATTGCGCAGTGCGGTGCGTCCATCCAACACGCGAAGCGCGCGCAACTCACGTGTGCGTCCCGCTTGCTCGATGGCGTCTAAAACAGTTACTGCACGCTCTGTCCAAGCGCTCATTCTTTCATAACCTCTCTTTAACAAAGCCATTCAAATTCACTTGGCGGTATAAAGCGCGCCAAAAAACACGGCAAGCACCGCGATATACGCAAAGGACATCCACATCGAATAGACGTTTGCCCCGTGAGAAACCAGGAACATCACGCCATTGTACCCAGCGAAAAGCAAGATCAATAGTCCCGCGGTGTACGCGCTGCGCCAGACCATGCCTTTCATAAAAAAAGCGCGCACGGTACCGGCACACGTGATCAAAACAAGCAAGACACCAGTGCCCGCGTGCGCCGCGAGAATGGGGGGACTGTGGGCGAGCGACCAGTTGAGCGTAGCCCACAGCCCGCTCCACGTGCGCGCAGGCGAGATCACAGCATACGGAATCGTCACGTAAAGATTGGCGATAATGCCAAAAACGTACTGCAGGGTCAGCAAAAAGAGCACGAACCACGTGATTTTATTCAATCCACCCGTTTTTCCGCGCATAAAATCCCGCCCTCTGTCATTACATACCGCTCATGCCACTCATGTTGCCCATGCCTGTCATGCCACCTGGCGATGCTTTTCCAGAAATCATCGCTTTCGTGATGAGCACGCCGCGAAACACGATCTTTTCTTTCCCGATCTGCACGTTCACCGTATAGCGTCCCGGTTTGACTGCAACCGCGTTCCCGTAGTGATAGTCAGGGATTCCTGTCTTTGAACTGTACATCGGCACGCTCTGTACGATCGTCTTTACGCCCGTCTTCTCTGAGATCAGTTCAATCTTTGGCATTAACCCAAGCTCAACCGCACCCGTCTGTCGCGAGAACACGTGAAGTTCGAGGTGCATGTTCACTTTCTGCCCGTGATCGGTCATCGCCATGGCAGGCATCATGTTGCCTGTCTGCACCATGACATCTCCCGTCAAACCGTGCTTTGCCTGCGCTGCCGTGATCATCGAACTGAGCGGGCCGATCTGTAGGCTGACAATCGACGTGGCTGTCTCTTTCTGCTGCTCCGCCGTTCCTTTTGCAATCGGACCGAGATCTGCCATCGCAATCATCTTTTCCCGCCCGCCAACTTCCTCAAAAACCTTGAAGCACCAACCGGTCTCTGGAATAAAGGCAACCTTTGGAACCGTCGTTTCACTCACCCACTGTCCGTTTTCCCAGACGGGTTTGGCGAGGCGAAATCCCGGGATCGACGGTCCTGCTCCATATGTGCCAAAAGAAAGAGCGTCCAGCACGCGAGCGCCTTGCCCGACACCTGTCAGAGCCACACGCACACGCATGCCTCCGTGTGGCAAAATGGTCATTTGCGCCTGCCCAGACACCTTCATGTGGGCAGATGGCATGAGTGTCACCATTTTTTGTTTTAGACCAAGCGCTTGTTCGGCGGCGAACGACGGCAAAGCCAGTGGCGCGGTGAGCGCGAGAAGAAATGCAACGCGAGAGACCCAAGGTTTCATCTAGTATTCCCACTTTCTTCCGGAGACGAGAGTATGTAAAAAGTTGGCTTTAGTCTAGCACACCACGCCCACAGAAAAAAGGAAGAGTTTCCTCTTCCTTATATAAAACAGAAAATGAACCCAGGGCATATCCCTTGTGACAGAATCAAAAATTCACGTTGTATGGGTCATACTCAAAACTGCGCTTGTTCTCGTTTAGCGCGTCGATACGCGCGACCTCATCTGCCGTGAGCGAGAAGTCAAACAGATTCGCGTTCTCTGCGATCCGCTCTTTGCGAACGGATTTGGGAATCGTGACAACCCCTTTTTCAAGATCCCAACGCAGCACGATCTGCGCAGGCGTCTTGCCGTACTTCTCACTTAATTCGACGATGACAGGTTTCGCGAGCAGTTCTCCACCGCGCATCAGTGGTGACCACGCTTCCATCTGAATGCCCTCTTTTTTGCAGAAATCATAAATTGGCTGTTCCGTCAGCAGTGGATGAAACTCGACCTGATTGACCATCGGCTTGATCGTTCCATTTTTTATCACATCTTCCAAGTGCTCGACCTGAAAGTTGCTGACGCCAATCGCGCGCACGCGCCCGTCGCTATACAGCTTTTCAAGCGCCCGCCACGTGTCGTTGTATTTTCCCGCAATCGCCCAGTGAATCAAGTAGAGATCGAGGTACTCAAGCCCCAGTTTTTCCATGCTCTCATCAAACGCTGCGAGCGTGGAGTCATAGCCTTGACGCGCGTTCCAAACCTTTGTCGTGATAAAGAGATCTTCGCGTTTCACGCCACTGTCCTTGATCGCCGTCCCGACACCAACCTCATTGCCATAGATCGCCGCCGTGTCAATGCTGCGATAGCCAAGCTCAATCGCCGAGCGCACGGCCTGCTCGACTTCCTGGCCATCCTTCGCCTGCCAAACGCCAAGCCCCACCCACGGCATTTTGACCCCATTATGGAGTGTTGTGCAATCTGCGAGACTCTTCAATGAAATTCCCCCTCTAGTGATTTCCAGATGAATCTGGACCATAACGCATAGCCTACACAAATTGACGCTTATTGTACACTAAGAAAAGAACCGTGCGCCGCCACAATCATTTAACATGCACTGCCAAACGTCGCGCACTTTGCGGAATAAAGGCTACCATTCAAGGAGGGATTTACGATGCAACTCGGCGAGTACAAAAACTACATCGCCGGCGTCTTTACAGCCGGCGAAGCAACAGAGACATTCGACGTGCTCAATCCCGCCACAGAGGAGGTGCTTGCAACGGTCTCAAATGCAACGCCTGGAGATGTCGTGCGTGCCGTCACGGCGGCAACCGATTCGCAGCCTGCGTTTGCCGACCTGCCCGCACACGAGCGCGCGGCCTTTTTGCGCGACGCGGCATCGCGCATGCGCGAAGAATCCGAGCACCTCGCGCGCATCATGACGCTCGAAGAGGGCAAACCGCTCGCCGAGGCACGCGGCGAAGTGCTCTATGCCGCATCGTTTCTCGACTGGTTTGCCGAAGAGGGAAAACGCGTGTACGGCGATTTGATACCTTCAAACAGCACGGACAAACGCATCCTTGTCTTAAAACGTCCTGTCGGCGTGACCGCCGCCATCACGCCGTGGAATTTCCCCGCCGCGATGATCACGCGCAAACTGGCGCCAGCGCTTGCCGTCGGATGTGCGATGATCATCAAACCGTCTGAACTCACACCGCTTTCAGCACTTGAAATCGCCCGCATCTTTGACGAAGTCGGTCTCCCGAAAGGTGTACTCTCCGTGCTTGCAAGCAGCGATCCGGTACCCATCGTAAAACCCCTGATGGACGATCCGCGCGTGCGAAAAATCTCGTTTACCGGATCGACGGAGGTCGGAAAAATTCTGATGCGCCAAGCGGCGGACACCGTGAAACGCCTCTCTCTTGAACTCGGCGGACACGCGCCGCTGATCGTGTTTGAAGACGCGGACCTTGAAACGGCCGTCGCACAAACGCTCGCCTGCAAAATGCGCGGGATGGGAGAAACCTGCGTTTCAGCCAACCGCATCTACGTCCACCGCAGCATCTACGACGCATTCGCGGAGCGTTTCACATCACTCATGCAAACGATGAAAACGGGTGACGGCCTGGAGCCAGGCGTATCCGTCGGTCCACTTGTAGAGTCAGCCGCGCTTGAAAAAGTGGAGCGGCACGTGCAAGATGCACTCGACAAAGGCGCACAACTGCTGCTCGGCGGAACACGCGTTGGCGCGCGCGGCCATTTCTATTCGCCGACGGTCTTAAAAGGTGTCGACCACTCGATGCTCATCACAAAAGAAGAGACATTCGGACCAGTTGCCGCCATTTTGCCGTTTGACACAGAAGATGAAGTGTTAAAGGCGGCCAACGATTCGCCATTTGGACTCGCATCCTATCTTTTCACGCGCGACATCGGGCGTATTTTTCGAATGGCAGAACGCCTCGAATACGGGATCATCGGGATCAACGACGGGGTGCCTTCCACCGCACAGGCGCCTTTTGGCGGTGTGAAGGCGTCGGGGCTTGGGCGCGAAGGCAGCAAATACGGCATTGAGGAGTATCTCGACATCAAGTACGTGTCGCTCGGTGGGATGAACGCGTAAGCAAAAACGTATCCCGGACAGCGTTGCGTGTCCGGGATACGTTTTATTCGATGGGATTGAGTAGAGATGCTACTTTTTTTCTGGGAAAAGTTTTTGAAAGCCATACGGCAGATCCGTCTCAAAGCGCAAAACGTCATTGCGCACAGGATGCTTAAACTCAAGCGTCAGCGCGTGAAGCCCAAGGCGCCCAAGCGGGTTGTGCTTTGACCCGTAGCGGCGGTCGCCGACAACACTGTGGCCAATATGCTCCATCTGCACGCGAATCTGGTTTTTCTTTCCCGTCTCAAGCTCCACGTATAAAAGTGAGTACGCGCGCGTGGAGCGCACGACGCGGTAAGAGAGCGTCGCCTTTTCCGCGCCTTCTACCGCGCCTGTCACGTACATCTTCTGGTTCTGATTCTCTTTAAGCCACGCCGTGAGCGTCCCTTCAAGCGGTGTGACACGCCCTTCGACAACCGCCGCATAGGAGCGCGACAGCACGTAGTCGCGCCAGTGATCCTGAAGCGCCCTTTTCACGCGCTCCGTTTTCGCAAACATCATAAGCCCTGACGTATCGCGATCGAGGCGGTGCACCACGAAAATGCGCGGGTCGCGTTCACGCAAAGCCACCTCGCGCGGTGTGCGGCGGTCAACCCGAACTGTGTTCGCAGCGGATCCTACCTCTTGGCGCGAGCGCGCGAGGTGGCTGCCTCCCCGCGGCGCAGACTGTGGCGCTTTCTCGCGCACATAGTCAGACAAAATGTGATACGCGGTGCGATCGCGCTCTTTTTCCGAGGCGATCGAGAGAAGCCCCGGCGGCTTGTCGATGACAAGCAAGTGGTCATCCTCGTAAACGATGCGGATACCGTGTAGATTGCGCACTGCCGACCCGCGCGCATCGGTGATCTGCACCTGTTGACCGCGCAAAAGCGGATGGTCATGGCGCGTCACGACGCGGCCGTCGACTGACACCTGCCGATGCGTCAGATAAGACTTGATCTTGTTGCGTCCCCTGCCGTCTTCCACCTCAAGCAAGAACTCAAGCAGAGGCATCGCACGCGTTACAGGGTGCGAGCGAACAGAGCCCCCACTCATACCGCCACCAGGTTGGGACGCTTTGCGAGATATTCGTCATACGATCCCACAAAGTCGATCAAGCCGTTTGGCGTTACCTCAATAATACGGTTCGCCACATCCGTCACAAGCTGACGCGCGTGCGAGACAAAGATAACGCAACCCGGAAACTCGACCAGCGATTTGGTAAGTGCGTCAATCGATTCGAGATCAAGGTGGTTTGTCGGTTCGTCAAGCAGCAGCACATTGCCTTGTTCGAGTAGCATCTTGCCAATCATCAGGCGCGCCGCCTCGCCGCCTGAGAGCACTTCGGTCGACTTGTGCACCTCGTCTTTTGAAAAGAGCATGCGGCCGAGAATGCTGCGTATCGTCTGCTGATCCGCTTCGTGGTCAAAGCTGCGCAACCACTCGTAGACCGTCGTGTCATGTGGAATGGTGTCACTGTGATCCTGCGTAAAGTAGCTCGGTTGGGCCGACTTGCCCCAAACGACCGCACCCTCATCCACTTCCACTTCCCCCATCATGCAGTTGAGCAATGTCGTCTTCCCCACACCGTTTGCCCCGATAATCGCAACCTTGTCGCCCTGGACAATGTCGAGATTGACATTTTTGAGAACCTGCAAGTCACCATACGCTTTACTGACGCCACTCATCGTGACGACTTGCTTGCCGAGTTGCTGTTTTGGCGTGAATTTGATATACGGAGAGACGCGTGAAGACGGGCGAATCTCCTGAATCTCAATCTTCTCGATCTGCTTCTGGCGGCTCGTCGCCTGTTTCGCCTTTGACTTGTTCGCCGAAAAGCGCGCGACAAACTCACGCAACTCCGCGATCTTTTCAAGGTTGCGCGCATTATCCGCCAACTGTTGCTCACGCGAGAGCGTGCTTGCCGCGACAAAATAGTCATAGTTACCCGAGAACATCGTGATCTGCTTGTAATCGACGTCCACCATGTGCGTACAGACCGTGTTCAAAAAGTGTCGATCGTGTGAGATGATGATCATCGTGCCTTTGTGATCCTGCAAAAATTCTTCCAGCCAGCGGATCGTGTCAATGTCAAGGTGGTTCGTCGGCTCGTCAAGCAGCAGAATATCCGGACGGCCAAAGAGCACCTGCGCGAGCAGCACGCGCAACTTCCAGCCGCCATTCATGCTCGACATGAGTTCCGTGTGCTTCTCGACGGGGATGCCGAGTCCTTCAAGTAACTCTGCGGCAAAATACTCGGCGGAGTAGCCGTCCATGTCCGCGTAAGAACTCTCAAGCTCGCCGACGCGCAAACCCTCTTCCTGCGTCATCTCCGGCAGTGCGTAGAGTCGCTCGCGCTCCTGCATGACCTCCCAGAGCTCTGGATAGCCCATGAGGACGGTGTCAAGCACGCGAACATCGTCAAACGCGTAGTGATCCTGACGCAGCACTCCGACACGCAATCCCGGCTCGATCGTCACGGTTCCTGTCGACGGCTCAAAATCACCCACCAAAATCTTCATGAACGTCGATTTCCCTGCGCCGTTTGCGCCGATCAGCCCATAGCGGTTGCCTTGATCAAATCCTAAGTTTACATTTTCAAACAAAATGCGGCTTCCAAAGGAAACCGACAAATTTTTCACACGAATCAATCCGTGACGCCCCTTCCCAATCCTGACTCCATTCTTTCATCATACCACGAATCACGTCATTTCACGCAGATCCTTCGAAACCTTCTTGAAGTGGGATCGGCGGGGCTTTTCGCAACGCCTGAGCATTTGCGACAAAAACGCCGGAGAGCACCAATAGCCCCCCCACCACCTGACTCGCGGTAATCGCGTCGCGCAAAATGAAGTGTCCGGCGATCAGCGCGATAAAAGGGGGGAGATTCATAAACATCGCAGCCGCCCCCGCGCCGATCACCGCGACGCCGCGGTTCCACCAAAACCCGGCGAGTCCCTGCGCGACGACGCCGGCAAGCGCGAGTAGCACCCACGGAAAAACACCTGTCGCAAGATGGCTTTGGTGAAGCATGCCCTCGACCCCGGCTGCGGGTGCCATGAGAGTCGTTCCTATCCACGTCGAGATGATCGTGACGGTATAGGTCGGCATGGTTTTGGTGAGCGAGCGGACAAACAGGATGCTGATGGAAAGCGTGAGCATCGCGCCAAGCAGGTAGAAATCCCCAACCGAAGCGCTGAGCCGGTTGCCGCCCATCCCGACGATGATCAAAACGCCAAGCAAGCCCAACGCCACACCGATGAGCTTTGGCGGCGTCATGCGCACGCCAAACAAGGCGCGCTCGAGGATGGCGGTTGCCACGGGCGCCAGCGCGATGATGAGTGACGCGTTTGCGGCGGTTGACTGCCGCAGCCCTGTGAAATAAAGCGTTTGGTTAAGCAGCGTGCCAAAAATCCCACTACCTAATAGAAGGTACATTTCCGGGCGCGTGGGAAAGCGTAGTCCGCCGCGCGCGAGTGTGAGCAAAAAAAAAGAAGAGCGAGGTCATTACGAGACGAGCAAACGAGAGGAAGATGGGAGAAAAGTCACCGAGCAAATAGGCGCTGATCACATAATTGCAACCCCATAAAAAGGAGACGGCGAATAGGCCCGCCAAAGCCGCTTTCTGTTCATTCACTGAGGCATATTCTCCTAAAATAAAAATGAGCCGCTAAAAAAGAGGAATCGCGACACGTTTTAGGATACAAGAGATCCACGTGTCCGGCAAGTCGCTAATCTTGGCAAAACCGTGGCGAAATCCGCTCATTCCCTTGCGGATTTTACCTTGCCTGAATTTTTTTGACACGCATTTTGTGACTCGTGCTATAGTGAAGCTCAACCTTTACGAATGCTTTTTATCGTTTGATAAGGAGTGCTCCGCCATTTTGATCTATCGTCAGATCCTCTCGCTGTCTTGGCCCATTCTTCTTGAGATGACGGCGCAAACGACCATGAATAACCTCAATGTATGGGTGGTGAGCCACCTCGGCTCAACAATCGTGGCATCCGTTGGCCTCACCGGGACGCTGATTGCTGCACTCGGCATCTTACTTAGCATTGTTGGTTTGGGCGCGACCGTACTGATCGCTCAGTTTCGCGGCGCAAATCAACCAGAGAAGGCCACAGCGTTTGCCGTCGACGCGCTGCGGCTCATGCTCGTCATCGCCACTTTGCTTACACTCCTTTTAATCGCAGGCATCCCCGTCTGGTTCGCAATCCTACATGTCCCATCATCCATTGTCCCGACAATGCGCGCCTACATGACGTTTATGGCGATTCTTTTGCCGTTCTCTTCGTGGGTCGCCATCAGTGGCGGAATTCTGCGAAGTTTTGGTGCGACACGCGTGGTGTTCTATCAAACTCTTCTCGTCATCGGTGTCACCGCATTTTTTAATCTGCTCTTTGTCACAGGACTGTGGAACGCACCGCGACTCGGTTTGACCGGACTTTATCTCGCTAACGTGAGCGGGATTATGGCTGGCGTGATCTACTCTTTCCTCCTGCTCGCGCGACACCTTCCGGTTCCCGTCACGCGGCGGATGATCCTGCATGGATCTGGACAGGTGATGGCTGTACTGCGCGTCGGGTTGCCATCCGCGCTTGAGCTTGGGAGTTATCAATTTACGCAATTTTTCCTCGTCAGCCTGATTGCGCGACTCGGTACAAACGCGATTGCCACGCGCGTCTATGCCATTTCAATCGAATCCGCATCCTTTTTGTTTGGTCTTGGCATCGCGCAGGGTGTCTCGATTCTGGTCGGTCACGAGGCGGGAAAAGGCGCGTTTCACCCCGCTCGCCGCATCGCTTGGTCAGGCGTCACACTGGGCGTGGGCGGAATGTCACTCCTCGCTTTGCTGCTCTTCATTTTCGCCCACCCACTGATCGCGCTTTTCACGACAGATAAAGAGGTGGTGCGCCTTGGCGCGCGAGTGCTCCAGATCATCGCGCTTGCACAACCGGCAAAAGCACTCAACATGATCATTGGCGGCGCGCTGCGCGGAGCGGGTGACAACCGCTGGCTCATGTGGAACAGTGGAATGTTTGTCTGGATCTCAGTGCTCGCCGCATGGCTCTTCGGATTCCCGCTCGGACTCGGACTGGCAGGGATTTGGTGGGGGATGTGCGTAGACGAATGGGTGCGCGCTGCGCTCCTTTTTTCGCGACTGCGCGGAACGCGCTGGGAGAATCGCCAATTTACCCGTGTGGACACAGCCCCTGAGACTGCAGTGCAGCAAACTGTGTGATTCGCGCAAGGCAATGACACTGGGCATTCGCTAAAACGTGCACGCAGAAGGGGTCCCAGCTTTCGCCAGGTCGCCATCCGCATGCACATCCTTTTCTCACACGCCAACTACTTCAAATGGCGATCAAGAAACGCGGCGATCGCCGTGTACGTCTTGATGCGATTCGGGAGCTTCACGACGCCGTGTCCCTCATCTTCAAAGCGCAAGTATTCAACCGGATGCTCTCGCTTTTGAAGCGCTTCAACGATCTGTTCTGCCTCGCTGATCGGAACGCGCGGATCGTTTGCACCGTGGATGACGATCATCGGTGCGGTGATGCGGTCCACGTGGTGGATCGGCGAGATCTCGTCAAAGAAATCACCGTCTGCCTCCACGGTTCCGTACTCACACTCGCGCAGGTGACGGCGGTACGGACTGGTGTTCTCGATAAACGTCCGCAGATTGGCAATCCCCACAAGATCGACGCCCGCCGCAAACCGATCCGGGTAGTGCGTCACTGCCGCCAGCACCATGAACCCGCCGTAGCTTCCGCCCATCACTGCAATCGCATCGCGGCGCGCATTCCCGTGTTCGCACAGCCAGTCGACTGCGTGCGCAAGATCGGCCACTGAGTCCATCCGCTTTCGCACGTCATCAAGGTGCAAATAGGTGCGCCCATACCCCGAGCTTCCGCGCACATTGGGTGCGAGCACCGCGTAGCCGCACTGCACAAAATACTGGCGCAGCGCCGGGAAGAGGTTCGTGCTCTGCCCTTCTGGGCCGCCGTGTACGTCAACGATCACCGGGAAAGGGCCGTCGCCTTTTGGCTTGTAATAGTAAGCCTTGATCATCAGTCCATCAAATGACGGATACGCGATTAGCTCTGGCTCAACGAACGTTTCGTGCGGCACACTGCCTTCGGAGGCAAAAGTGAGACGCCTGCACTCCCCGTCATCCAGACCCACGCGCCACACCTCGACAGCATGCAGTGGGCTGCTGACCGTCACATCGACGTGCGCGCCGTCTTTTGACAGGTCAAAATCGACAATCGTTCCGACAGGGAGCCCCTTTACCCGCCGCGCGCCGCCTGGATAATCTCGATCAAGCACAAAAAGCGCCGATGTACCATCCTCATTGACACTGTAGACCAGCCGCTTACCGCCTTGCGCCACCTCCAATAACTCCACGTCCCACGAATCATCTGTC
This sequence comes from Ferroacidibacillus organovorans, assembly GCF_001516615.1. Lineage (GTDB taxonomy): Bacteria > Bacillota > Bacilli > Alicyclobacillales > SLC66 > Ferroacidibacillus > Ferroacidibacillus ferrooxidans_B. The sequence goes on from NZ_LPVJ01000070.1 coordinate 51,535, forward strand.
AGATACGTGAGCGCGAGCGTCTCGAGATCAAGCGTTGCGAGGCGCGCAAACTCCGAATCAAGGTCCGTGATCAGATGTACCGTGCGTCCATCTGCATCCGCGCGCGGGTGCGAAAAGTGCGCATCCCCTTGGTGGTGCGTGAGATGGAGCGCGTCGCCGCTCTCGATGTCGACCAGAAACAAATCGGCGTTGACGTTTGTATGCATGCGCAGCGCAAACACACTGCGGTCATCCGCGCTGAACCCCGCCGCATAATTGGTGTCATCCGTCCCAAAAACGCAGCGGCTGGCGCGCGTCTCAAGGTCATAGACGTACACATCAAAGTGCACGTCGTCGCGCGCGTTTGACGCATAGACAAACTGTTTGCCAGTCGATGAAAAGCCGCCGAACTGATGAACATGCGCCATGTCATTCGTGAGATTCTCCACTGTCTGTCCATCGTGTGAAACGAGGTAGAGCTGCGCGCGCTCACTGCCGCCAACGTCGGATGAAACGATCAGATAGGGTTCTGTCGGGTGTGCATAGACGCCCATGACGCGATCGTCAAAAAACGTAACCTGAACAGGCCACGGAATCGCTTCACAAAGACGGTACACCTGCGGCGCCGCGCTCATCGTGCTTAGAAAAAATATCGTTTTCCCATCGTGTGAACGCGTCGCGCTGTAGGCCGCGCGAATCTGCATATAGCGCGCACAACTCAATCCTTCACTCCACTTGTCTGCCATCACTTCAGGCATCCTCTCTGCGTATGTTTTTTACAGCACATAAGAATAAGGCAGCGCAATCGGCGCGTAAGACACAGGTACCCCGGGAATTTTCGGCGTGAGCCAATCCACAATGTAACGCATGCCAAGTGTCACACTTGCAAGACGCCCGACAACGATCAAGTGAACTGGCGGCGTGTCGGGATGCACGTACGCGTTACGATCGCGAATGTACTCACACACTTGCCACTCGACCGTTTCCCCAACCACCAAAACATCAATCTCGCCCGAAGCGAGCATTTCCAATTGCTCATCCCCTGCGTTGTTACCAAGAAGAAAACCAATTCTGGCGCAGATTGCTTCGAGATCGCCACAAAGGCGCACGGACGGGATGTCCAGACGCGCCTTCAAGTGATCCGTGAGCTCGCGCACGGTGCGCGGCGGCAGCTCAATCACTGGACCGCGTCGTCGCTCCCAATAACGCGCAAAACCCAGATGCTTGAGTGTACCTGCAAGAATACCGTCCGGTTCGTGCGCCCGCCACGCTTCACAAAACCGAAACACCGCAATCCCCGCATCGTTTAGACGCTCAAGCTTGCGACTTGCGACGGAGCGCACATCCCCATGCTCCCCGCCTCGACCAGCGAGATCCACCTCCTCACCGTAAAAAATCGGGTCATATGTGAGAATCAAATTGGCTCTACGCAGGATCGCCTCGTCGATCACCGCATGCGTAACTGTCGCCGCCGAGAGAACGCCTGTCACCGCGCGCGAAACTTCTCCGACAAGCAGACGATCGACCGCTTTGTCGCGTGGCGCAGGCATTCTCTTATAAATGATCTCAAGCACTTCAGCGATCATCATCACGCAGGGTCCCCCGCTAACTCAATCGGTAAATGATGTCGCGCTAACGAACTACCGCCCTTTTGAAGCAGGTACATATTGTAATAGAGCCCCCGTCGCGCGAGCAGATCCTGATGCGTTCCGCGCTCCACGATCTCCCCGTGGTGAAACACGAGGATCTGGTCCGCATCCTGAATTGTTGAGAGGCGATGCGCAATCGCAATCGTCGTGCGCCCGTGCCGCATCCGCGACAACGCCTCCTGAATCGCAACCTCCGTCTCTGTGTCGACACTCGCCGTCGCCTCATCGAGCACGAGGACCTTGGGGTTTCGCACCATCGTTCGCGCAAACGAGAGCAACTGCCGCTGCCCAGATGAGAGTGTCGCGCCGCGCTCTGCCACCATCTCTTCATATCCTTTTGGCATGCGCTTAATGAAGCGGTCCGCCTGCACAAACGCCGCCGCCGCCTCCACCTCCTCATCAGTGATGTCCGTGCCGCCAAGCCGAATGTTGTGACGCATATCCCCGACAAAGAGAAAAGGGTCCTGCAGAACAAGCCCGATGCGACTGCGCAAAACGTCATTCGGATACGCATGAAGCGGCACGTCATCGACTAGAATTTGGCCGCGCGTCACAGGATAAAACCGCATGAGCAGGTTGATGGTCGTACTCTTGCCACTTCCCGTGTGCCCCACAAGGGCCACCGTCTGACCCGGCAGCGCGGTAAAAGAAATGTTTTTCAGCACATCATTCTCCCCGTCATACGAGAAACTGACATCGCGGAATTCAATCTTCCCCTGCCCTGTCTCAGGAATCGCGCCAAGACCCTCCCCGCGCGGCGCGAGTTCTGTCTCATCCATCAAGATAAAGACGCGCGTCGCCGCCACCAGGGACTGTTGAAAAAGGTTGAGGCGCATCATCATGTTGTTGATCGGCTCAAAAAAGCGTTCCAAATAGTTGACGAATGCGTACAGTACGCCAAGATCCACCACGTGGGTGAGCGAGCGGACACCAAAAAACCACAGCACGAGCATGAGCGTCATCATGTAGAGCACATCAACCATCGGCCTAAGCAGCAAGCCGTTGATCTTGATGTTGCGAACGCGCACGCGGCGGTACGCTTGGTTAATCTCGCCAAATTCGTCGCGCAGGCGACGCTCCTGTCGCATCGCCTGAATGATATACATCCCCTGCAGCGACTCGTTGAGTTTGGCGTTTAGTTGGCTCAACTTTTGTCGGCTAAGGTGATACACACGCGTGCTGAGCGTGCGATACACCTGCATAAGCGTCGCGATCAGCGGAATGAGCAGCAGACACAGCATGGCCAATCGGACGTTTAAGAAAAAAAGTGAGATGTAGATGCCAGTGAGCAGAAACAGGTTTTGCACAAATGTCGAAAGCACACTCATGAACAGGTCCTGGATCGCTTCTGTATCGTTCGTGATACGCGATACGAGTGACCCGGCAGGGGTTTTGTCAAAAAAGGCGAGCGCCAGATCCTGCACCTTGCTGTACACCTCGATGCGAATGCGCTGAATGATGCGCAGTGCAAGCGTCTGAAAGGCAAGCACTTGCATGAAGTTAAACGACGCCGTAATAAGCAACAAGATAACGTAGAGCGACGCGAGTCGCACAAGCGGCCCCGTCGGAAAGCGGTTGACCGTCAAATAGTGATCGATAAAATTTTTAATGATCAAAGGGCCCAAAACGTCGGTCGCCGTAGCGATGGCAAGCAGAACAAACGCGCCACAAAGCGCCCATACGTGCGGGCGCAGATAAGACAGCAGCCGCATCAGTACTTGGCGATCCGCGCGTTTGATCTCGGCAGATCCCAATTCAAATTCATTCACGCAGACACACCTCCGTGCTCAACGATACTCTCCAACTGTTGAAGTTCATACATCGCCGCATAGACGCCGTTTTGCGCAAGGAGATCCATATGCGTGCCGCGCTCCACGATTTCTCCATCTTCCAGCACGAGAATGAGGTCCGCATGCTCGACTGAACTGAGCCTGTGCGTCGCAATCAGTGTCGTCGCCGTTTTGGGTTTTTGGCGCAGCGCTTGCAGGATCGATGCTTCCGTCGTCGCGTCAACCGCTGAGAGCGAGTCGTCAAGAATCAGGATCTCAGCGTCAAGCAAAAGCGCTCGGGCAATCGACACCCGCTGTTTTTGCCCCCCAGAAAGGGTCACGCCGCGCTCGCCCACAACCGTTGCGTACCCCTCGGGAAAGCGCAGGATATCTTCGTGAATCGCCGCTTGGCGCGCGACGCCCTGAATCTCTTCAAGCGGCGCCGCAGCCCGTGCGAATGCGATGTTTTGCGCAATCGAGGCGGAAAACAGGAAATGGTCTTGCGGGACGTACGCAATCGCTCCGCGCAGCGCAGACAGCGTCCACGCGTCAATCGGTTGCCCACCGACAAAAATGCCGCCTGGCGCGACGTCAAACTCGCGCAACAAGAGCTTAAATAGCGTCGTCTTGCCACTCCCTGTGCGCCCGACGATGCCAAGTGTCTGCCCCTGCTTAATTGAAAAGTGCACGTTTTTCAGCGTCGGTTTTTCCTTGTCAGGATACGTGAATTCATCAAGTGCAAAAGCAATCTCACCAGTCGGGTGTCCTTTAAGCGTCACCTCTGCGTCGCAAATGTCCTGCGGGGTGCTTAGCAGTGTATTGATGCGGTCGTTTGAGGCGCGCCCGCGCTCCACGATATTAAACAACCAGCCAAATGCGAGCATCGGCCAGATCAACTGCCCGAGATAGAGTGTAAACGTCGTCAATTCTCCGATTGTAAGTTGTCTGTGCACGACAAAAACCGCGCCAAAACCTACAGAGAGCAGATACGAGCAGCCGACAACAAGCGAGATGGTCGGGTCAAACAGCGCGTCAATCCGCGCGACGCGAATGTTTTTTTTCACGACATCAAGCGACCGCTGTGCAAACCGCTCGCGCTCCACATCCTCTTGCCCAAACGCTTTGATCACGCGAATGCCCGCAATCGTTTCTTGCGTATATTCCGTGATCTCGGCAAACGCCTCTTGCGCGGTGTGAAACCGCGTGTGCATCATGCGGCCGTAGCGCGACGTCGCAAACGCCATGATCGGCATCGGAATCAGCGCGATGAGCGTCAACTTCCAACTGAGCGTCGTCGCCATCGTGGTGATGACGACAATACCTGTCGAGATGGAATCGACCAGCGTCAGAATGCCGTCCGTCGCAGTCATCTCGACAGCCTGCACGTCATTGGTCGAGTGCGCCATCAGATCGCCAATGCGATTTTTGTGATAGAATTGCGGCGACATCCTTGTAAAATGATCGTAGAGTTTCTCGCGCAAGCGAGCCGCAAGCTCCATCGCGGAGCCGAAAAGCAGCACGCGCCAAATGTAACGCATCACATAGATGAACACGGTGTCAAGTGCCAAAATGGCAACCCACTGTAGAATCATCCCGCGCGTCAGTGTGTGACGGCGCATCGCATCCATGATGACACCGACGGCGTGTGGCGGGATAAGGCTTAAAATGGCAACACAAAGAAGCAGTGTGATGCCTGTCGCATAGCGACCTTTGTGCATTTTGAAAAACCACATCAAATCAAGAAATACGCGCACGATCAATCGTCCTTTCCTTCATGAAGACGACCTCAGGCGCATACGAAGTCCGTTTTTGGTTTGGTCCGGGGATTGGGACAACGGAGGACTGTGCTAGTCTCTGTCGCATTGCGAGGTTCGTATGAAGATACCTGTAGCGTATCACACATGGAAGCGGTTGCCTACCCGCAGACAGGCCAAAGTCTCTGAAAATAAGAAGTTTTGATGCTGATTGAGGGGGAGAATGCATTGCCTATGGACGTTTTGTCGACCATCCCCAAAAAGCGCTTTCTTGACGCAGGCGTGATACCTCCGCCAGAGCTGTCGATCATCCATCGCGATGAAGATGCGACACCCTATCGCGAGAGTGTGTGCCGCGCGGTTTTGTCGCTGCACTCCCATTTCCCGATCGAGGACTACTTGAGCATGCCAAAACTTGAGATCATACAGCTTCTCTCGGCAGGCCACGACGCGATTGACAGCGAGCGCTTCGCAAAACGGAACATCATCCTCTGCAACAATCCCGGCGCAAACGCCGACGCGGTCGCAGAACACATCCTCATGAGCATCCTCTATTTGGCGCGACGCGTTGGGGAGTGTCAAGCCATCGACTACACCGATGCCTACACGATGCAGCGAAACGCGATGATGGGACCGCTTCTGCGCGACGCGCGCGAACTGCGCGTGGGCCTGGTCGGTTTGGGCCAGATCGGTCAAGCGTTTGCGCGAATGGCGCACGCCCTGGCGATTCCGTGCCACTATTTCAGTCGCTCGCGGCGGCTTCCTGTCGAAGAAATGTACGGTGTGACCTGGCTGCCACTTGAAACGCTTTTGAAAACGTGCGATGTCATCGCGCTTACACTTCCGCTCACAAAAGACACCGCGCACTTCATGGATCGCGCACGATTCGCGGCGATGAAGGATGACGCGATTTTTATCAATGTCAGCCGCGGGGCGTTGGTCGATCAAGGGGCGCTCGCCGAGGCCCTGCGCACGCGCAAACTCTACGGCGCGAGCACGGATGTCTTTGATCCTGAGCCGCCGCACCCTGCCAACCCGCTGCTCCATCTACCGCCGGACGTGCGATCTCGGCTGCTTCTGACACCGCATCTCGCCGGAATCACGAATCAAACGTGGCGGGAGATGATGCAGCGAGCGCTTTCGAATCTCGCGCGCTACGCCCGCGGCGAAGAACCGTTTCATCGCGTATAGGATGAAACCTGAACACGGTTCGTCTCGTCTTATCAGAAGATCGCATCCTGACGTGGGGTGTATCCTAATACCTTCAAAGGAGTCTCGCGAATGAAAGCATCCAAACAAGCATTGCTCTTATCTGCATCGGTCATCCTAGCGCTCTCGCCCGTCTCACTCAGCCTTGCCGCAACGCAGGCCAAACACACGGCGGCAACCGCGAACCTGTCGATCGCGCGCGCGAAACAGATCGCCATAAAGCTTTTTCACATCCCGTCGTACTATGCGCTGACCCAAGAGAATTACAACTCGGCAGGACAGGGCAACCCAGCCAACTACAACCTCTCGTTTACATTCACGACACCCACGCAGCAGCAGGATTCGATCAACGTAACGCTAAATGCGCAGACCGGCGAAGTGCTCAACTACAATCGCTACACCGGGCCGGAATCGTTTGTTTTTCCTGTTCCAGAGTCGCTCACGGCGGCTACCCAAGCGGCACAGGCGTGGGTAAAAAAGCTCTCGCCGACACACGCCGCAAAGCTCACGCTCGAACCTCTCGCCCCGCAAAACGGCGTGTCACTCACCCAGGGCGTACAGTACACATTTGATTTTGTCCGTATGGTAAACGGCATACCCGCACCGTTTGACGGTTGTACAGTGGTGATCGATCAAAACGGCAATCTAGTCAGCTACTCAAGTTCTTGGTCAAATCTCCCCTTTCCGACCGGCATACCCGCGCTCTCGCTGGCACAGGCAAACGCGAAGTATGCGGAAGATTTGCCATTGACGCTTTCGTACCAGCAGAATTGGCAAGGACCTGCGACGCCATCCACCGTCCTCGCGTACGCTTTGAATATCGGCAACTATCCGCAATTTTGGAACGCAGGCTATCTCGACTCCTCCAGCGGCGGCATCGGCATTCCCGTCCTTGACGCAAAGACTGGGCAAGTGATCGACGCGACTGGCAAAGTGCATCCCCTGCCCGCGCAGACACCGCCAAAACCGCTGAATCCAAACGGTGGACACGCCGCCTTTCTATGGAAGAAAGTCAACTGGACGGAGCAGCAGTCCCTTCAATTTGCCAAGCTGACGCTTGATGTCCCTGCAACCTTCACGTTGACATCGTCAAGCCAGGGACAGTCCTTTCCACAGGGCGACAACACGTGGAACTTTACGTGGACGAATCCGAAAAACGCCAACGACCAGATCAGCGCCCAAATCGATGCGACATATGGCGTTTTGCAAAGTGCGTATGGCGGTTCGACGAGCTACAATGGAAAAGATCAATTCACCTCAGCACAACTGCTCGCGCGTGCAAAAGTGTTTCTCGCTCGCGTTTTTCCAAACGATCTCGGTTCGATCTCTCTCAAACCGATGACATTTAAAAAATTTCCCGGTACTACAACTGATTATCAAATCCAACTGATTGTAAATGGACTGCCTGACAGCGCAAGCAGCGGAAACTTGACGATGAGTAGTGTGACAGGACAAGTCGCAAACTACTACTCTCCATTGCAACCCGCAAATTCTGGCCCATTCAAATCACCGCAAGGCGCGATCTCACTTCAGGCGGCGAGACAGGCGTGGGTCAAGGCGGCTCCCCTCAGTTTGATGTACCTCGAAACGCAACCGAGCGGAATTACGCCGGGTTCTGCGAGTGGACATGTGATTCTCGCGTATGCGCCGATGGGCAGCCTGACGTATGGCGGGATGGTCGACGCATTCACAGGGCAAGTCTTAAACGGCCCAAAAACGCCTGGCTACCGCGGCATTCCGAGCGATATCGTCGGTCTCCCGCAAGAGCCTGAACTCGAACTTCTCGTAAACGACGGACTGCTCCCAGTCGATGCAAGCGGGCACGCACAACCGAATGCGCTCATGACGCGCGCCGCGTTCGTAAAACTTGTCGTTAGCGCCTTTGCTCTCTCCCAAGGTGGCGTGCAGCCTTTTGGCACTCTGTCCCACGGCATTCAGGCGTCGCTCGCGGACGTGCCTTCGGCGAGTCCGGCGTACAGCTCCATTGTCTCTGCCTATGAAGATGGACTGCTCCCGCCAGGGCCACTGTTTCAGCCAAACGCCCTTGCAACGCGCGGATTCGCCGCAAACGTACTCACGCGTGCCCTCGGTTACAATGCACTTCTGGCGCACCCAACACTCTTTCACTTCACAGCAAGCGACGCTTCGTCCATTCCGACGGATCATCTTGCGTCTGATGCGATCGCGACAGCGCTTGGCATGTTCCAACTGCAAAACGGTCAATTCATGGACGGCACGCCGATCTCCGTCAAAGACGCGGCAGTCGCCATCGTCTACGGGGCGGACGCCCTTGCGAAAAACATCCCCTCTCCCGTTCGCTTTCAGGGCTGAGGGTACATGCGCTTCGAGGTGGCCGCCGAATCGCTTCGGGATGATCGCGCACCGGAGTACTTGCTTTACATTTCTCCCCTAGCCCAAAAGAGCAGGCTAACGCCTGCTCTTTTGCCTTGAAGCACGAGCATGTGGCCGCGGCCCTCGCACCATTTTGCACTTTTGCAACCAAGCCGATATACTAGAGCAAGTGTTCATGGGGGCGGATGGGGTACTGGTGTCCTTCCCGGTCTTCAAAACCGAGTGGGCGGCACGGGTTGTCGCCGGTGGGTTCGATTCCCACACGCTCCCGCCAAGGGTTTTCAGGCTTTCGTCGATTCAAGTTCATCGAAAAGGTGACTACGTGTAACAGGTCGTGTAACACGAAATCAACCTTATTTTCTGCGGCAGTGATCCGATGTTCTCTGGCTTATGTTGACGGAAGACATAAGTTTGGTAGCTGATTATGCGCCCTTTGCCACGAATTTCTATCCCCAAAAAAACTTCTACTCTTGTCGTATGCACGATTTTGATTCCATTCACCGGTTCTTCGGTACACTTTCTGCAGTTCGAGCAGGAATACGCTATTAGTCTAAGGATGGTGGGTGCTTATGAGCATCCTGTGTGTTTCAATGATACAATAGGGCTAGTTTACGATCTTGATTTTTGATACGGAGGAATTTTCCATGATATCAAAAGTAGATCTTGCGGATAAGTTTACTCTCTTTAAAGATCATTGGCATCCTAGAGTCGTTGGTGAACTAAACGATTCATATGTAAAGCTAGCGAAGCTCAAGGGAGAATTCGTATGGCACCAACATGTAGATGAAGATGAGATGTTTCTGGTCATCAAGGGGATGTTGCTGATACGTCTGCGTGATCAGGAGATTACAGTATCAGAAGGGGAATTTGTCGTGATTCCCAAGGGCGTTGAACACTGTCCCGTCGCAGAAGAAGAAGTCCATGTACTATTGCTTGAGCCCAAATCCACACTTCACACAGGCGATGTTGTTACGGATATGACGGTTACAACAATCGACTGGATCTAAGAACGTGTCATTGGAAAAATTAATAGTTCCTTTCGAAAGAATTGGATGAGACTATACGGATTGACCAAGAGTTTATGAAAAATCACTAGCATTGCATTAAGTTGTTTTCAATTTGTCAAGTAGGTATATGCGTATTGTCAGATACAAAATCATTAAAATGTTGGAATTACAGCTTCGCTACACACAAAAAACCCTTTAGTATAGAGTCGTACAGGTTGCCCCCGTCCGACTTTGACTAAAGGAGTCTCAACATGGACGAGGATACCACAAAATCTTCATTTACGGAGTACCTTGAAGGCATCGATTCGAAACTCCTTTTTCACACGGTGGATCGCTTAAAACTAGATCGCTATACGAAAAAGTTGTTTACTTCAAACCTTCTCAAACTCATGATCTACGGTCAAGTCAAACAGGTCTCATCCCTAACCGATCTGAGTCTCCATCTTAACGAACAAGATTTGCTTAAGCGTGACATCGGTCTCCCGTCGATCAGCACATCGCAACTTTCGCGCAGGCTACGAGACGTGAATCCAGAAGTCTTTCAGGCAGTGTTCACCCAGCTTGTCGCTCAGATTCTCGCGTCGGTCCCACCAAAACAAAAACGAGAAGAAGCGAAACGTTTATGCATCGTCGATGCTTCAACGATCACCATGTGTTTGAGTACCTTTCGTTGGGCTGAGTTTCGTTCCACGAAAGCGGGCATCAAACTTCATCAGCGTGTGGTGCTTGCAGACGGTGAGACCTTTCCTGAGAAAGCCATCCTGACGTATGCCCGTCCCTCCGATCGATCCCAAATGAAAGAGCTGGTGGAAGTCGATGAAGACGCGCTGTATCTCTTTGATCGGGGCTACGTCGACTATCGGAAATTCGATCACTACAACGTAACGGGAACCCGTTTTGTCACACGGCTCAAACACAACGCACGGGTTCGCGAAGTGGAAGAAGAGCGCCACGTTGATCCTGAATCTAAGATCCTACGGGATGCCATCGTATGGCTGGGTCACTATCCTGGCTACTGGATGAGATCGAAGCTGCGCTTGATAGCCGTTCGCACAGAGGATGGCGAAACGATCGAGATGCTCACGAATGATCTGGATCTTGACGCGACAGAGATCGCTGCACTGTATCGCAGACGTTGGCAGATCGAGCTGTTCTTCAAGTGGATCAAGCAACATTTGGTGATCAAGCGCTGGTATGGGACGAGCCGATCTGCGGTGTATAACCAAGTATGGGTGGCGTTGATCACGTATGTGTTGTTCATCGGGTTTCGTCGACGGATCAAGCATCAGGGACGGTTGCTAGACGTCTACAAGGGAATGCAGCACCACTGGGATAAGCCGCTGGCTCTGTTGATCGCTTGTCTTCGCAGAAGGGGAGAACGAACCTCCCGAGGAAGACGCGTATATAACGTGGAAGCGATCTTTGCGTATACTGTGTGGCAGTACGAACAGGGCAAAGCGGATCATCTCGATGATCGGACGTATGACCCCGTGATCTGAATAGAATCCCAGTAAATGGATGAAGGGTGACCTGTTGTGTGCGTGTTGTGTTTTTGGCGCAGTGATCGAAAAATACCATTCCGAACAATCTGAAATAAGGTTTCGAACAAAAAGGACCCCACTTGACAAGGCGTTCACAAATTTAATGCAACGCTAGTGATGAAAAATGGTTATTTATTTTAACATTTTGCTGTAATTTTGCGGACGTCGTTCGCCCGTGTCCATCAGTGCCGAATGTTTCGGGTGATCCAGCGCATTCTGTCGCTACCGGGTGCGAAACTGCAGTAGTCATCGGCAATTCGCTGGTGTATAATTATACAGACACGCATGGTAGCACTTCCTGTATACGTTTTGCAAACGATGAGCTTCATCCAAGACCGCAAGATTCAACGTGATTCGCGAAATATAATCCGACCTTGCCGCTGCAAATTGGTCGGAGAAAATAATCACTGATTATGCAGGTCAAAAGAGTTCGGCATTCCCTGACGCGCAATCGCATTGAAGAATTTGACTTCAAGAATTACAGATAGACAATGGAATTTCTCCTCCAATTCCATCGCCCCCTGCAAGCGCAGAGAAGCTGGAACAACGACGATCAGCTTCCGTAAACGCTCCGCATATCGCTGAGCTAGCACTAGCCCCGCCTCAATCGTCTTTTCAAGCCCCACCTCATCGGCAAGGATCGCTTCTTCGGATAAAGGCGAACACAATGCGGAGAGTGCCGCATCAATCTGATGAGGATTGACGTCAACATAAGTTTTGCCGCCGCCCTTGTGATGCAGTCAAAATCATCATCAGCAGAACGCATAGTGAGTAGGTGTGCCCACAGCTTTGAGTGACAGGGTGTCGACACTGCTTTGATTCCCTTCCAGCGATGAACTCGGAATTGCAAGCCATTCAAAATTCGGAACGTGCTTTAGAGAATTAGATGAATTTTGGAGAGCGATGACACCTGAAGAAGAAGGATGAATTGGACGCCCACCGTGTAGGCAAACTTCCTTGACGCAAATTCACATGATAAAGGCTGTTTGCGATAAGAGTGTTTTGGTTCGTGCAGGCTGCACTCGAAAAGCTATTCAAACCGTACTGATCACTTTGGATTATTGGTGAACTGTACAGGGTACTGATGTGGCAGTGGGATGATAGAAAACGCGAGAACTATTCGTTTTGTGCCAAACTAAGCAATCACATGATGGAACAGAAGTCCGTGTACTTAGGGACTGCTGAACGGGCACTAAACGACCAGCCCGGTTTCCTCACGGATGATCAGAAAGAGTGGATAAAATGAACGACAAAAAAGAAGCCGCAATCTCCTCTCCAGGTTCATCACCAGCAGTTGGATAGCAATCACCGTCGCGCTCGTGTTTGCCAGTCGCGCTTTAATAAGACCAAGCCCGTAGATTCGCTTGCCTTCGCCAAATTTTCCTTCGACGGCATTGCGCTCCGCCGCATCAAGCTTCGCCTGTCGTCTCTGTTCTTTTCGCTCTTCCTTCGCGGGTCTTCCAAGCGCCGGACTGCTTAACCGAATCCCGTGTGTTTTGCAGTACTGGAGATTTTCTCGTGTCCGGTAGATCTTGTCTGCCAGCACCGCCTCTGGATAACAGCCGTACCGTTCTCGGTATCGTTCAACCGATGCCTTGAGTGTGGTGCCTTCGTTGTAACTGTCCCACTGCAAGCTCTCCATTCGGGCAAAGCCGTCCACAACGCTGATCGACACTTTCGCGCCAAATTCCACCGCAGCCTTCGCTTTTCCTCGCACAATCGGTCGCACATGCGGCTGTGATAGATTGACGATTCGATCCTCGATCCGATGGATGCGCTTGCTGTGCATTTCTTTCTGTTGTCGGTAAAGCTCCGAGATCACCAACAACAGTTTGTCGTTTCGCGCGCTCAAGGCGGTCAGGCCGACCTGCTCCTTGAGCTTCTCCACGATGCGCAAATCTCGATCCACAAACCGCAGTTGCTGGCCGACCGCCTTTCTGATCGTACGCTCGCTCGCACGGCGCTGTTTGGCGACGACCACATACGCTTTGCGCGCAACCTCGCGGTATGTGCGTGGTTTCGGCACCTCTTTGCGCAAGGGGGCATGCAGGAGATCGATGAAATGCTCAAGCTTCTCACGCGCTTCGTTGAGCAAAGACAGATCCGTCGGATACGCGATGTCTGCTGGCGTGCAGGTGGCGTCAAGCAACAACTTTCCTTGATTGGGCGCATCCTCGGTCGCTTCGTTCTCCGGTTCGGATGGGGGGTGACTCCTACCTTTGTTGCTTCCATGCCGCTGTCATGATCGTTTTCCTTGTCGACGCTGCCTCCATCTTCATCACAAGTCTTTGGATCGTCACTTCCATTGCCGCCTGCGATGATCCACTCATTGACTTGGTTGATCACATCGTCTGGGAAACGTTTGCGAAAGTGAACCAGGAAGCTTGGGTGAAACGGGGAATCTTCTTGAAACTGGGGCAATCCGATAAAGTACTGGGGGTAAGGGTTTTCCGTGATCTGACGAACCGTTTCACGGTCGCTCAGATGGAGTCGTTGCTGGATGATGAGCGCACCAAGCGCACCAAGCGCAACACGTACGGACATCGCCTGTTCCCCTGTGTTGGAGGGTTCGAACTGAGAGGCATAGTGAGCTTCAACTTTCCACCAGGGAATGAGGAAGGCGAGTTGAACCCACCGATTCTCCTTATTCAATTTTCCGCCAAAGGGAAGGAAAAAATCGTCTGGCATCACGAATTGAAGCTCTGTATGTTTGTACATGTCGCCCTCCATGTGCAAGGATTTAATCAGCTATTCCTTAAAAACCCATGCATATGAATTCGACATTTAATGCCATAAATCCTTGCATTTATTGCGATTATGAAGCCATCAGCAGTCCCTACTTACAAGTCAGCCTTCTGTTTTGCTACGCAACACGGTGCATTGCTATGGGCTGCCCGCCTCTGCACGTAGAATTGCTACGCGTCAAGGGATGTAAATTGTCTCTTTTCTAAGATATCGAAAATCATTACATTTATTGAAACATGAGTTATCAAATCGTGCAATCAATCAGGATTTGCATTACATGCGAGCACGCCATTGTGCAAATCGGAGAACCTCCACGTAAAGCCGGATACCCGAGCGTACAGTCACTTCAGCCACTCATGTTCTGACGTCCATATACGTGCTATAATATGTGATCAGAAGTGTGATGAATCATGTGTTTGACACATAGAATAAACGGCCAAAATAAGGAGAGGTTGTTGTGGCAATCACCAACGAATTATCCCTGGAGCGGGAGGATAGACTCATGGACAGCGACGAGAAGAATGTCCACAGTATGGTTCAGACGCTGAACTTTTTGCGTAAAAATGTGCTGAATGTCAGTGACGTTGCTCGAACGAAAAAATTGACTGAGATTCTCAACTCCTTTGCCGGGACGAAGAGTGAAGAGATTTTTGTTGTTCAAAACAGTAAGAGCAAAGATGCGCAAGGGGCATTAATCGACGTTGATTATCTGTTGGAACTGTTACAGTACAAGGCCCTGTTTGACGAAACCCTTGAAGAGACTGCGAATGAAATGCTGATTCAGACTGTAAAGGAGCGCCAAGGTGCGGTCGCCACAAAAACGCTTGGTGAGGTCGCCGATCATTTTAACGTAAGCTGGGAGGAGATTACGGATGCCAAAGGACGAGTGGAGATCGACTGATGTCAAACCCGATCGCACAGCAGCTCAACTCTTATTTGGCTCGGTATAACGCCTTGGTCAAGTTCCTTGATCCAGTGATTGACACCGACTTACCCCGCTTTGATCGCGGACAAGTCGTCGATATTCTGACAGCAATCGTGAAGCGATTTGAAAATAACGCAAATCCCCATCAGGTCGCCGAGAAGTGGAAGCTAAAAGGTGACTTATTGGGCTATTGCAAGATTCGGCTGAAAGCACAGATGATCCGAATTGTCTACAAGGTTGAGGAGTCTCCGACTCAAACACGGGTCACGATCATTGTGATCGGACCGAAGAAGAGCGAGGAAGCATACTGGATCGCCAAAAAGCGCATTGCGAAATTCTACACATGAAGGAACTTTGTCTAGTTGCACGTTGAGTGAAGCCCCTCTCTCCCTTTACTACACCCCCAATCCCTAGGCATAGCCATTGACCAGATTTACGAGTTTCGGGACTAAATTTTACAATTCTGTCCAGTTGGGTTACCACGCCATGCAAAGCAGGCGCGACATCTAAACCATGCGCAAAAAACAGGGCATCAGAAAAAAGAGCCGAGATGATGCTCGTTTCAATTGAGGAAGAAATGGCGTTAGGCAGAGCTTCCATTACATAAGCTCTGCCATCTGCTCTTGCAAATCACTCTCTGCTTCGTCTCTTGTTTTTGTCTGATGGGCAATGGCCATCAAGTTCGAAAGTATCATGACCATCTTCCAGGTGCCAAGAAACGCGTCATCCACAGATTTGTCTGCCGTATATCCTGCAAGTATCGCTTGCCTGTCTTCGGGAAGATGAAAACGCCACAGGTCCCAGGCAGGGTGGCTGACATACGCATCTCCAAAGTCAATCAGTCCTGTAAACAATCCCGTTTTCGGATCGACAAATGTGTGCGTGGGCCCAGGATTTGAGTGCAGCGCAACACGGCTCTCAGAATGCGGCAGTGCAGCCATCGCTTTATCTGCTACAAACCTTGGTGAAAAAGGCAATGTCCACGCGATCTTTTTCTCGCTGATGCGCTCAATGAGACCTTCAAAAGCATCCCGAAAACGCTCCGCCACATCGACAAAGGTATAGTCACCAGGAAACTGGTTACTCGCCACAAACGGCTGCTGTGGCAGCGAATGAATTCGTCTCAGCGTTTGGCCAAGCCGAAAAAGCGCCTGTTTGCGAACGTTTTCTTCAAGCACCGTATTCACGACAGCCACGCCTGGCATCCTTGTCATCACTGTATACTCAATCGTTTCCTCGCGTCCGTAGCCAAGTACACGCGGGACGCTGATGTGTTCATCCATGGCCAGTTGATTTAGAAAAAATGCTTCCTTTTCCAGGCTGGTTCGCGGGCGCAACTGATGTGGACGCTGTACTTTCAAGATCACGTCTTCATCGATCGCGTAAGTGCGCGCTTCGCCACCAGACTCGTCAACACCCGTGACTGATTTAGCATTGGGAACGTGCTTGCGAACCAGGGCCAACACCACGTCGTCGCTGTGTATCGGATCAGGTGCGTCCGGTTGAAGATAAATATCTTTTGCCACGCGATTGTGCCCTCCCATATGTATTACAATAGGTTCATCCCTATCCTCTGATTCTATCACATCACCAAAAAAGCCGGCTCCATGAATCAAATACGTCGAGTTGCGTTCGTTTGGCATGAAAGAAGGGAGTATTTTGATGACAGACAATCGATTGAATCCTAAAGTGGATGCATTTCTAAATAAGTCAAAGAACTGGAAAGAAGAATATGAAGCCCTTCGAAGGATCGCTCTTGACTGTGATTTGACCGAGGACTTTAAGTGGATGCACCCATGTTATACGTTTGAGAAAAAAAACATCGTGTTAATCCACGGATTTAAAGACTATTGTGCACTCCTGTTTCACAAAGGCGCCTTGTTACAGGACACCCACGGTATTCTCATACAACAAACGGAAAATGTACAGGCGGGACGGCAGATTCGCTTCAAAAATGTCCAAGAAATCATTGCAATGGAGTCCACCTTGAAAGACTATATCCATGAAGCCATCGAGGTTGAAAAAGCTGGTTTGGAAGTGAATTTCAAGAAGACATCGGAATTCAACACGCCGCAGGAATTCCAGAATAAACTTGATGAATCAACTGCCTTGAAAAAGGCTTTTGCGGCACTTACGCCGGGGCGGCAAAGAGCCTATCTTCTCTATTTTTCTCAACCCAAACAATCCAAAACTCGGACGTCCCGGATTGAAAAAAGCTTGGAGAAAATACGGAATGGCAAGGGACTGAATGATGAGTAGCTTCTAGGCCCGAGATCGAACCAACACGAAGTGCGTGGCAGAGCTTGCGGTGAGACGCGGCGTATTGCGCTCTCCCCTCGTTGTTGGTCCGCTGTAACCGCCGTCCGGGCAGTAGTGTGTTTATTGATATTTAATGCGCGGGTCAAGCCATCCGTACAACAAATCGGATAACAAATTCCCAAGGATCGTCAAGATTCCAACCAGCGTGACGATGCCGAGCAAAATGGGATAGTCCCGATTCTGCGCGGCAGTCCAGAACAGAAGTCCCATTCCTGGATAATTAAAGATCATCTCAATGATTAATGCGCCGCTGAAAAGCCCTGGAAGACTCATTCCAATCAATGTCACGAGCGAGAGTAGCGAATTGCGCAGAATATGCCGAATCATGATGCGCGCCTGTCGCAAACCTTTTGCATGAGCCGTTCGAACATAGTCCTGAAGCATTGTCTCAATCATGGATGATCGCAAGTACCGGCTCCACCCCGGGATCGTTGTCAGAATCAGGACGGACGCCGGCAAAATCATGTGTCGCACATAGCTGACAAATCCCGGATTAGGATTGAGCGGACTGCTGATTCCGCCAGAAGGCAGCCAGTTTAACCCGATAGAAAAGATCGAGATGAGAATAACACCCAACCAAAAGGTGGGCATCGCATAGAGGAAATAAATCACCACCGTAATCCCATAATCAAACCGCGTGTCCTTGCGGGCTGCTTGAAACACGCCCACGAAAATCGCAAGGATATGTGAAATCACGATCGCACTTACGACTAGAATCAACGTTCTCGGTAAATTAAGCGCAATCAAACTCGTCACAGATTGGTGATAAGAGTATGAGTAACCTAGATTTCCTTGTAGTAATTTTGAAATCCAGATCAGATATTGCACGTAAATAGGCTTATCAAGCCCGAGCGAGCGATTGATTTGCGCAATCAATTGCGGCGTCGCTTTATCCCCCAGCATGACCGTTGCCGGTCCTCCAGGTACAATATGCATGAGAATAAAACTGAGAAGCGTAATGCCGATCATGGTGGGAATGGCCTGCAAAACGCGATGGAGTGTATAGCGAATCATCTTCATCCTACCCTCTTCTGTTTAGCCTCACATCAAACGCCTTGCGGAGTGCATCACCAAGAAAGTTAATCGATAAGACGGTTCCAAGGATCGCGATTCCTGGCGGATAAATGAGCCACCAAGAATTCTGCGGGAGATACGCCATGGCGTTTGCGAGCATCGATCCCCAGTTCGGTTCCGGAGGCGGAAGACCCAGTCCAAGAAAACTAAGTCCAGCAATGATCAACACGGAATCGCCAACCATAAACGTCGCCGCAACAACAATGGTCGCCATGATGTTTGGGAGGAGATGGACAAAGAGAATGCGCATTCTCGACATGCCAAGGGTTGTCGCCGATTCAATATAGGTCAGTTCTTTAAGTGATAAGATTTCAGCGCGCACAATGCGACTGACCCCATGCCATGATGTAAAAGCGATCAATACGATGAGCAACATGATGCTTGGATGAAATGCGGAGTCAAGAAAGACCATGAGAAAAAGGGTCGGCACGGAGCGCAGTACATCAATGATGCGCATCATAAACGTATCAACCCAACCGCCCACAAATCCAGACACCATCCCGTAGACGACGCCGATGACCATCGCGGCTGCGGCTGCTGTAAAACCCACCTCAAGTGAAGGTTGACCCCCAAGCATCAGGCGTGCAAGCATATTACGTCCCAAATTGTTCGTTCCTAAAGGAAAGGCGGGAGACGGAGGTTGTAAAATTGAAATCAGATGCATCTGAAACGGATCAGCAGGATAGACCATGGGCCCTGCAAAGCAAAACAGGATGAGAAACAAGAAGATCCCTAACCCAACACGCCCCAATGGCTGCTCCCAAAACTGCGCGAGCGACGTCCACACCCACGAATCGTTCTGGCGGGGAGTAACTTTAGAACTCCTTGTAATCTCCCGAAGCGCAATCACCATGTTCCCCCCCTTCCGCCATCACGCGTAAATGCCAATTTTATTTTCAGGGGCGGCGCCTTGTGCAAGGCGCCGCAATTTCTCTTTTAATTGGTCCACCAATACTGTGGAGAAATCGAATTCGTGAATGAGTTCGAACTCTTCTCCACTCCGTGCACATTTTTTTCAATCTCTGTCAAAGAGGCAGGAAGCGGCATGTACAAGTTTGGCAATTGATGAGCGGCAAAATTGGCGTATGCGTCTAGAGCTTGCTGTGCCGCTTGCGCAGTTGGGTGCGGTTTGTGTGTTGCGAGAATCAAACGATCCATCACAGGATTGCTGTAACCAAAGAAGTTGTACCCTCCATTCGTTCCATAAATGCCACCGCCTGTTGGATACGTCCCACCGTAACTCCAACTGATGCCCGCCTGCACTTCCCATTTCGATGGTTGATGGTGATAGTGAAGAAGCGTTGCAAATGGAAGTGGCAGAAGCGTAACCTTAATCCCCTCCATCGCCCAGTCTTGTTGAAGCATTTGCACCATCGCCGCAGTCGTTGTATTGCCTGACGGGTATTGGACTTCAAAAGTGAGAGATTTTCCTTGCGCATTTTGCATCACGCCATTGACTTCATGCCAGCCATTTTTTTCGAGCAACTTTATGCCTGCTGTCGGATTGAATGAATAAATCGGTTTTTTTAATGTCGGCGGTAAAAAGGCGTTTGGATATGCAGGAATAGGTCCTGTACCAGGTACCCCAAGCCCATCATACAAATCTTTAATGATGCTAAGTTGATCCACTCCCATTTGCATCGCTTGCCGAACTGCGAGTTGTTTAAAGATGGGTCCCATGGCTTTATTTTTGAAATTCAGCCTCGTCACTGGCATGCTGAAACTATAAGAAGGGAACAGTTTGTCTGACGTCAACTGGGATCGACTTCCGTACATGTAGGCAGGAAGATAACCCACCTGTACCGTACCCGTTCGCAATGCGTCAACTTCGGCTGTATCCGATGTCTCATACGACAGCACAAAACTGGAAAGATACGGCTTATGACCATCGTATCTAGGATTGGGAACAAATTTCCACGATACGTTTTGCACCGCGGAAGCCATCTTAAACGGCCCGTCAGTCACTGAAAAAAATGCTGGATTGTTTCCGTTATTGGCAAGGTACGAAAGTTCCTGATTCACATTGTGTGGATATTTATTCCATGATGCTTCTGGTAGTGGGAGCAAGTCAGAGAGGCCGTTGTATTCAAACCAAACTTGGTTGACTGGCTGATTGAGCGTGATTTGAAACGTATCGTTATTGAGAACCTTAAAGGTCTGTACATCGTTCGGAATTCCGCCTGATCCAGCACCTGAATACGGCCACGGAGCTGGCGCCGTACTGGCGCTTGCCGCCTTGATCAAATCCCATGTGAATTGCACATCGCGCGCTGTCACAGGCTGACCATTCGACCAATGCCATTTTGGATTAAGTGAAACCGTATAAACAGTGCCTTTGGGATTCCAGGAAATTTTGCTTGCAATACTGCGTGCAAAATCAATTTGTCCCTTTCCGTCAATATGAAAAAGGCCCTTATACATCAGTCCCGAAGCCCATGCATCATACAGACTGTTGTATACATTGGGCCGCAGGGGCAAATACCAGTTGATATCGACTTGCGGAGGCAGCGCCTCGACCACGGTTCCCCCGTGATGGATCGACGCTGCCAAGGCGTTAGGCAAGCTCTCTGCAACGAGCGAAGATGTCAACAACATCACCGTCGCAGCAATCGGGAGAATTCTCTTTCGTCTGTTTACCCATCTCATGGCTTTGACCCCTTTTCGCAATTGATGTTATGGTCATGAAAAGCCCCTCATGACTTCTCTCATGATTTTTGATTCAATTTTCGTAAGTATAAGAATAATTCTCACGCATCCATTTTGTACAACAAATGATATGCATTCTCATCATGAGAATCATTCATGGATTGTTCGATTCGATGATATGTTTTCAGTGATGAAATGGATAAAAAGGTCTGTCGCTCTCGTTCGAAACCTGGAGTTCGGCAGTACATAATACAATTCTCTGATCACGGGGGAATTTTTTAAAGTGAATGATTTTAAAATGCCATATTGAAGTTCTTTACGAATCGCCCATTTGGAAATCAAGGAAACGCCAAGACCTGCTTCCACTGCTTCTTTGATCACTTGCGAACTTCCAAACTCCATCGTTGAGCGAGGCATAAATCCCTGTGTCTCAAACAATCGATCCGTGACATCGCGCGTTCCTGATCCTCGCTCACGCAGGATCCATGTCTCACCTCGCAAGTCAAACAACTCGATTTCTTGCTTATCCATAATAGGGTGTGCAGGCGAAACAATACCGACCATCTCATCTTTCGCAAAGGATCGCGTGATCAACCCCGATGTATCAAACGATCCTTCAATGATCCCAATGTCCAATTCGTGGCGAAGCACTTGATCGACAATCCGGCGCGAGTTTTTAATCGTAATCTTAGGGATGATGTCAGAGTAATGCGTAATGAAATCCTGAATCATTTTCGGTAAAAGATATTCTCCAAACGTATATCCTGACCCAATTGACAGTTCACCCTTTGCTGTATGTGTCAAATCGTCCATCAATCTTTTGATCAATTCATATTGAACAACGATCGTTTTCGCTTGCGTATATAAAATTTCGCCAGCTTTTGTAAGTCGAACATATCTGTTCGATCGTTCAAACAGTAAGACACCATACTTTTTTTCAAGAACTTGAATCTCACGGCTGACGGCGGATTGGGTCAAATGCAACTCTGCAGCTGCTTTTGTAAAGCTATTTTTTTCAGCGATCATAATAAATGTGCGCAGCAAATCGTCCATACCGTCCTCCATGTCAACAGGTTATTTTTTAAATATGGTGACATTTATACAGTCTATTGTACATCATGAAATGACAGATCGTCTCACTTCCTTCACGTCAGGATCAATAGCAGTGAACTAGTCAGAAACCGAACAGAGTGATACCCGCGAATAATACGATCGTTCCTATGATTGCAATAAAAACTTCTGCCATGATCGCATATTTTTTTGCGATGTTTACTGCTGCCAAATTGAGAATAGAGTGTATCGGAGCAAGCAAGACCACCATCCATAAATGACGGGCAAGCAAAAGAGTGCTGCCGATGTGAAACGCGCTGGCAAAAATGCGTTCCCAAATCCCCAAAAGCGGACTCTGATTCAAATTCCCCGTGCTCTCGAGCAGTTCCTTGACCTGAATCGATTTTTCATCGTTCCGTCCAATCACTGTCACGATTACCATGCCATTTATAATCGTGAAAAGCACCTCAATGGCCGCCCATCCCTGCCCAATCGAAAGCGCGGACGAGAAACCAACTCCCAGGAAAAGCAGTACAAAAAGCCGGACAAGTTCCTCAAACGGCCCTGATACAGATCCCATCATCATGACAGCGCGGTTCTTTGGGGCTTTCTTGATTGCAAGTGCTATCGGTCCTCGCAACATGAGCGCTACAAACCACCCCAAAGCGCCGGCAGCAAACGGTATCCACTGCATGGATTGATGCATCGCTTCAAACGTTAGCGCAAATCCGATGGGCACCAGAATATAGAGTGGGATTGTCCGATAAAAGCCGCGAATGATTCGTCGATCATCAACATTCGAAAACGGTGCCGTACCCCGGTTCTCTGTCATCACGCATCCCACGCCCCTATCCCTTGCAGCGCGCGAAGCGCCTCAAGCGTCGTGTGCACATCCTGCCACGTGCCGTCCTCACTCGCAAACCGCCCATCCGCCTGTTGCAGGTTCATCAGACGCCGCACGGCGGCATCCACAAGCGTATGGTCGCGCGAGACGCCGTGTAGACAGAGAGCGTTTACCATCCACGCGAGTTGACTCGCCTCAAGAATCGCAAGCCTTTGTTCAAGTCCGGCCAGAAGTGCGTTTGCGCACTCGATTTCCCCAACTCCAAAAAGGAAACCCGCTGCCAGCCAGTGCGCGTGAAAATAGGTTGGAAATCGGCCATCCTGCCCCAGATGATCTACGAGAAAATGAGCTGACGCAGTGAGACGCTCGTCATCACGCGCCGCAGTTGCGAGCCAAAACCCCGCATTCGAAGTCAGATAAAGCGTTGCCTCAAGCACCCCTGGTTTCGCCCACGGCGGCGCAATCGCGCTGTATGTTTCATCCTCTTGAAAAGAGCCGTCCTCCTGGCGGCGCGACCACAAAAAAGTGCGGGCGCGCTCGACGATCTGACCCTCCGTGACGCCAAGCTGTTCAAGCACCGCCAAATGATAGCAGGTGGCATCCAGTGAGTGCGCGTCTGCATCCCAGAATGGCGCAAAACTTCCATCCTGGTGCTGCCGATCAGCGATTTCTTTTAACACCGCGTCAAGTGCAGGGCGTTTTCCCAAAAAAACTTGCAGACGCGCCTGCTCAACAGCGTTTCCGCGCGCTCGCACAAACTCCATTGCAGACGTGACATCAGCCATCTCGCTCACCCTTTCTTTACGTGAGGTACTAAAAAGATACTGCCAACCACGATCACGACAATGCCGCCGAGCAGCACCCATGAAAGCGGATGTGCAAAATTCGTAGTAAAGCCTACACCAAACCGCTTTTCAACCAGCCAACGCGGATCCTCGCGATTGAAGTAAAAAACACCGAGTACCCAAAGGACATCATCATCCCGACGCACAACGCGAGCCGATTCCGAGCCGTTCGAGAATTCAGCAGGGGCCTTGCGCATAAAGCTGCCCAGCGTAAAAACCAAGACAACCATTCCTGCAATGATCGGGAGCATGGTGGTCAGCATCATGGCATTCGGCGCTGTAGAAATTACGCCCCACAAGGACAGTTCGCCCAAAAACAGGCTTGCGTTCACAAACGCGATCAAAAGCCAAGTTGCGTGAAACAAGCGCCTCATGCGCAAGGCGATATGCTGCGCTGATCCGACCGGATCGGCGGGATCGAGATTGCCACTTATTCGAAGCGTGGCACGCTGTAAAACGATCATGAGTATGAACAGACCAAGACCTAGAAAAGACAATGTAAATACGCTCATGAAGGACTTTGTGGCAAACCCGTTTGCCACACCCTGCGCGTTAAAGTGAACCGGAAATACATGTGGGATCTGCGGATAGCGCAGGATGCCGGCTGCAAATCCAGCAAGCAAGAGTGCAACCGTTGGCAGCGACCACATCCACGACACCGCCTTTCGCCGTGTCGCTGCATGGGTATCGACCGTGATGACCTGCCGGTACCCATCCATCCACCGTTCATCGCGTTTTGTTTTTTGCAAACGGCGATGAATGGTATAGTACATCGCAAAATCAAGTAAAAGCGGCAACAGTGGAAGCATCGACGCCAGCACTTCCAGCGTTGTTCCGCGCAGGCCAAAGCGCCAGAGTGAGCTCCACGCTGCGACACAGATAAGAAGTGCAAAGAACAGTCCTCGCGCATACGTTTTTTGCGCCTTGCGCACAGCCGGATCTTGCAGACGATCAGGTGGAATGCGGACGCCAAAAGGAACAGTTGGCTCGACGACTTTTGGCATGATCCACTGCAAGACAAGGATCAACAGCGTGATCACGCCTGTGATCATGAGAATGGGATTCATTGTTCTCCCTCCTTTTGCGATTGAAACGAAGCCATGATGCCGCGCACAGCGTGGTCGATCATCTCACTGGTCACGCCTTTGACATGCGCCTCTGCGAGCAAAACGCGCAAGCGCGCCGTCCACGCGAGAGCGAACGAAGGATCGGCTTGCGTGAGTGAGACGATGGCGCCTGTCTTGCGATTCAGGCGCAGGATTCCCTCCTGCCGCAGCATGTCGTATGCCTTGTTGACAGTGTGAAAGTTAATCCCAAAATCCATCGCCAACTGTCTTGTTGAGGGCAGCGATTCACCATCACGGAGCGCCCCGCACGCTAAACCTTCGATGATTTGATCGCGAATTTGCAGATAGAGTGGCGTCTCACTCTCGAGTTCCAAGTTTAAAAACAAGCGATTCACCTTTATTCTATTCGTTATATAACATATATACATCATAGAACAGAAAAAAGCACCCTATACAAGGGCGCTAACCTAAAAAATTTTCATCACCGCGATGCGTAGATTGGCTACACCACCGCGCATCCAAATCGATCAGACCTTCGCGGCAATCCTCAGCACTACTCCACGTCGCCAGACCAACCGAGCATTCCGCCGGACAGATTTTTTACATGTTGAAACCCATTCTCCAAAAGAATTTCACACGCGCGCGTGCTGCGTCCGCCGCTGCGGCAGATGATCACCGCTTCTTTATCAGCGTCGATCTCCTTAAGCCGATCAGGCAATTGCCCCAAGGGAATGTTGATCGCGCCTGGAATCTTTCCTTCTGCAACTTCAGACGGCTCCCGAACATCGATCAGCACCACCTTTTCCCCTGCTTTGAGCCGACGGTCAAGATCCGACGATGTTGTATTGACAACTTGTGTTCCCACTGCACATCTCCTCCTTGTTGCGAAATCCTAAAGATCCGCTCCTGCTTGTCATGGTACCACGTTCAATCTGCCAACGTCATCCAGGAACAAACGCGTTTGCGTTTCAAACTTCCACTTGACGCAAATGGATCGATGGTAGACAATACTCATTAAACAAGTCGGATAAAGGGGTATTAAGCGTATGAATCAAACGATACCGCGCCCGCTGATCCGGGCAAACCAATGGATCATCGTCCTGTCTGTCATTGTCTCACTGCTGTTCGGCGCCACATGGGTTCTGCTCGTGCCACTGCTCGCTGGAATCTCCGGATTGGTTTTTGGCAAAAACCCGATCATGCTCGCGGCAAAAGCGGCACTTCGCAAACCGCTCTCCTCTTACATCCAAGAAGATCGCACACAGCAACAGTTTAACCAGTGGATCGCCGTTTCACTACTCGCGGCATGTATGCTCGCGACATGGTTTCACCAACACGTGCTCGCGCTTATCTTTGAGACCATGGTGGGTCTTGCCGCCGCAGTCGCGATCGCGGGGTTTTGCGTCGGTTGCTTCGTGCGGTTTCAGTGGAAACAGTACCAGTACCGCCGACGCACAAGTCAGCTCATCTCGCGCAACTAAACGCCCATCACACCAAGAGGTGTGCCAAACAAACACCGATCGCCCTCGCGCGGTCGGTGTTGCCTTTTTTACCAGAAAATTTCGCTGTATTTCAGATGAATTTCCCAGATAATCGTCAGGTTCATGAACGATGATTGAATTGGATCGACCTAGATTGAAAGGTGCGTATAATAGACTTTATTGTTTTTCCAAAGGAGACGACCATCACGGAACTCAAGACTCACCATCAACAAGATTCGCAGACGACACAAACAAACACCAAACAAGAAGCGTTATCCCGAAATGCCCGCATGAAAAAAAAGCGCCGACTGCGCAGATTCATCGGCTGGGGTATCGCGACGTTCATCGTTGGTACAATTGTCGCGACAAACGGATTTTACAACTTACGCTACATTCTCGCAGAGGATCTGTATACATCCCAGCACCGCTATCTCGCAAAATACTTGCTTCCGGGTTCCAGTCTATCGCAGATCGCGTATCAGTTTATGCATCCTGCGCTCGTCAATTTATTTCCAAGTGGCTCGGCACAGGATGTTAGCGGAGTTCCTACTGCGAGTCAGATTACGAAAAGCATCCAAGTACAAACACTGCATGAGAATGGGTTTACCGCCCATGAGATCACCATCGCGCATCCTTCCTGGCTGCACCTTGTAAAAACCACCGGAGGACCGGATGGCCGCGGACTTACGCTGCGCGAATCGATGAATTTATATCACGCAGTCGCCGGAATCAATGCGGGCGGATTCAACGATCCAGGCGGCGACGGCAACGGCGGGACCCCGATTGGCCTGATCATCATCAACGGCAAACTGATCAGTCCCGCGTCCTATCTTGCCGGGACGAATCAAGTCATGGGCATGACGGCTGGCGGCAAATGGTTTATGGGCGCGTACTCGACGTCATACATGCTTTCTCAGCACGTCAAATACGCCATTCAATTCGGGCCTGAACTGATCGCAAACGGAAAAGTGCTTGTCACTGGCACCGACGGTTGGGGCTACGCGCCGCGCACGGTGATCGGCCAAAAAGCCAACGGAGCTATCGTCTTTTACGTAAATGACGGTCGCTGGGGAAACGGCTTCTGGGATGTCGGCGCGTCGCTCGGCCAAGTTGCTTCGATTTTGGCTAGCCAAGGAGTGGTCAATGCGTTTAACCTCGACGGCGGCGGATCGGCCACGATGATGGTGCATTTCCCTGGAAAGCCAGCACAACTCGTCAACACGCCGGACACAAACAATCCTCCATATGGGATGCGGTTTCTGCCTGACGCGTTCATGATCATACCGCCGCGCGCGTGACAAAGTCAGATCGCGGAAGGGGAGCGGCGGGTTTCTCGCCATCTCCCCTTCTATGTCATTTTTTGTCGAATATTGCCGAAATCACCCATCTTATGGTAGATTCAATTCATGCTTCATTTCTTTGAATCCTTTCGACTTTTCGAAAGCAGACGGCTTATTTCGCATTAGATGCCACCGGAGTGATCTTCATTCTTCAACCTTTCGTGAACGCAGGCTCTCTTCCGACAGAGTGGAACAGCCGCCTTCTCTTGGTGTTTATTCCGTCTTCTCTCGCGGTGCTCGCCATTCTCGGGTTTCACCTGGCGACGCTTTTAGCGCTCTTTGCTCTCGTATTTCTCTATCTTTCAAGCCGCTTTACCGGGCGTTCGCGCATCATTTCACTGATCTTCTCAATCGCTAATATCATTTTTTTCTTTTCGCGGCGCGAAATCCTCCAAAATCCGTGGCACGGATTTGCATTTATTGCCGTATTCGCGACCGTTTCGGCAATGATCGCGCGCGAAACCTTTATGCACCGCAAGATGAACCGTCACCTGAAACGCACGGAACTCCATTATCGAATAATTGCCGAACATACGTCGGATCTGATCGCGGTTTTTAATGAAGACGATGAACTGTTCTATGCCTCACCAAACCATCTCACAATGCTTGGGTATCAACCAAACGAACATGCGCATGAATTCTTTGCAATGATTCATCCTGACGATCTCCCTTTTATTCGAAACGCGTTTACACAAATGGATAAAGCAGAAGACTTTCGCCAATTCGAGTTTCGCATCCGCACACTCAATGATTCTTATCTCCTCCTCGAAACGCATGCGACCGCGATTGCGACAGAATCCGGACGCAGGCATATCGTCACCGTCTCACGCGATATCACAAAACATAGAGCAACCGAGAAAGAAATGCTGACATTGGCATTTCACGATCCTTTGACGCAGTTGCCAAACCGTCGGCGCTTTCGTGAACATGTCCAAGAGACGATCGCGCAAATGCGGAGCTCACAGACGTTTTCTGCACTGGTTCTGATCGATCTAGATCGCTTTAAAACGATCAATGATTCCCTCGGCCACGATTTTGGCGACATGGTTTTGAGGCATGTATCTGAGCGTTTGCGAAACGGGGTGAAATCCAAAGATATGGTTGCCCGTATGGGTGGCGATGAGTTCACCGTGCTTTTGACAGAAATGAATTCCACCTTAGATATTGATCACGTTTGTAACCGAATACTGGATGCGATCGCATCACCCCTCTCCGTAAACGCTCACGTGCTCTACCTTACCGCAAGTCTTGGCGTCGCTTTGATTGAGAAAAAAGAGAGCGACTTTGATACGCTGATGAAACATGCGGACATCGCGATGTATCGCTCAAAACACGCGGGAAGAAATATCGTCACGGTATTCGAGGAAACCTTGCAGGACGAACAGTCGCTTACATTGGAACACGAACTGCGGGAAGGGCTTAGCAACGGAGAAATCACGGTTTATTACCAGCCTCAAATTCATCTGTCAGCAGGAACCATCACCGGCGTGGAGGCATTGGTTCGTTGGCAGCACCCTACGCGCGGGCTGCTCTCCCCGGGGGAGTTCATTCAACTCGCTGAAGAGTGCGGGCTGATCGTCGAATTGGGTGTGATCGTGCTGCGCATGGCCTGTCAGGAGATGAAGCTCTGGGAGCGTCAAGGCATCTCATACGAGACGGTTTGGGTCAATCTCTCTCCGCGCCAGTTTCAGTCACCCGATCTGATCACATCCATTCAGGATGTTCTTCGTGAGACAGGACTTTCTCCAACATCGCTTGGTCTTGAGATCACGGAGAGCCTCGCCATGAAAAATACAGATCTGATCATGAATAAACTGCGCCAACTTCGAGATCTCGGCGTTCGCATTGCCATCGACGATTTTGGGACAGGCTACTCCTCACTCTCCTACCTGCAGCAATTCCCCATCAACGTCATCAAAGTCGACAAGTCCTTCACAAGAATCTCGTCGGATGATCAGAACCCGCGTTTCATAGTGACTGCGATTTTGGCGCTGGCGCGTGAGTTGAATCTGCGCGTGATCGCCGAAGGTATGGAACACATTGAACAGATTCATTGGATGCGTCAAGAGGGTTGTGACTATGCGCAAGGCTATGTCGTGGCGCGTCCCATGACACCTGAGATGCTCACGAAGATGCATAGGGAATTGTGCGACCGTGCTCGCGAACTCATACACTAAACTGCACTAAAGGCCAAGTGAAAAGCCACCGCGCGACGCGGTGGCTTTCGTGATCTGTCTGCGTCAACGCATGTTTTTCATCCACTCAAGCACATCGTCTGCGCGCCTGGGAATCGCCTTTGACAATACGTCATGCCCGTCCTCTGTCACGAGCACATCATCTTCCAAACGAATGCCAATGTCCCACTCCGCAATATAAAGACCTGGTTCCACAGTGACCACCATGCCCGGTTCAAGCAGCGTTTCTTTGCGATCGCCCACATCGTGCGTATCAAGTCCAAGATAGTGCCCAACCGAGTGATAATAATATTGGGAGAGTTGCTCGGACGTCGCCATAACGCCAATGCGCATCAAGCCATCTGCCAAAATGGTTTTCGCACAGTCGTTCAATTCTGTGAATCTGACACCCGGTTTAATCTTTGCAGTCGTCTCTTCGAGCGCCTGGCAAACCACGTCGTACACCTGTCGCTGCCGTTCGCTAAACTCACCCGATACAGGAAAAGTGCGGCTGATATCTGCACAATAGTGCCTATAGGCTGCGCCCAAATCAAAGAGCACAAGCTCTCCATCCTGTACCGCCGCTTGGTTCTCAATGTAGTGAAGCACTGTTGCTCGCGCACCACCTGCGACAATGCTCTCAAACGCATTCTCGCGCGCTCCCTGCAGACGCAGCGCATAGTCAAAACGCGCTTGAAATGCGTATTCATGCTCTCCTGGTCGAAAGCCTGCCAGCATCTGCGAGAGCCCTTCATGCGTAATCTCTATCGCCTTGCGCATCGCGGCAATCTCTGTCTCATCCTTGATCATGCGCATTCTCCACAGTTGTTCATGAATGGTATCCATTCGCAGATACGGGTGTTTCGCACTCATCTCTTTTGCATAATGGTGCGCATCCGAATGAACATGGGAGGAGTGAAGCGGTTCGAGATCCAGGAGAATGGTTTTCACGTGATCGTGAACCAACCATTCAGTCTCATCCCGCGACCACTGATCGAGAAATTGGATGCGTTCGACACCTGATGTGTCCTTCGCTTGATCGGCCGTCAGCATGTAGCCGTCCCACTTTTCACGTTCCGGGTCTGGTCTTGCGATATAAAGCGTCTCCCGAATCTCCCGTTTCGTCTTTATCGCGACAAGGCGAGCATCCTTTGCGTCGATACCGGTAAGATAGTAAAAATTGCGATTCACAGAGAACGGGTAGTGGGCGTCTGCCGAGCGATGTACGGCCGTTCCTGCAAAAAAAACAAGCATGTCCCCTTCCTTCATCACTTTGTAGAGCGCCTGCCGGCGCGTCTGAAATGGCAGCTGATTCATTCATTTCATCCTCTCGTTTTCGTTTCTATGAAATTCTGGTACGATGGTGTGACAAGAACACGGTGCAGTTGCTCCATTGCAACTGCAAAGAAACGAGGAACAACATGAGGCCTGTGACAACTCCTAAACTGGAAAACACTGTGGAGCAGGACTATTTAATCCTTCTCTACTACTATTTTACACCGATTGCAGACCCGCTTGCACTCATGGAAAATCAACGCGAGCTATGCAAAGCACTCTCATTGAAAGGACGCATTCTCATCGCGCCGGAAGGGATTAATGGCACCGTCTCCGGAACGCGCGAACAGGCGATTGCGTATATGGACGCGATGCGTGCAGATGAGCGTTTTCAATCGATGGTTTTTAAAGTCGACGAGGCATCCGGCCACGCGTTCCCAAAACTGAGCGTGAAATACCGCAAAGAAATCGTTCGCTTTGATTCCCCAGTGCCGATCGATCCGACAAAAAAAACAGGCGCACGTCTCTCTCCCAAAGATTGGCTTGAGGCAATGAACCAACCGGATACGATCATCCTTGACGGACGCAGTGACTACGAGTATGACCTTGGCCACTTTCGCGGAGCGATTCGCCCCGATCTAAGTACATTTCGCGAATTCCCGGCATGGATTGATGAGCACCTGAACGTTCCAAAAGATCGTCCGCTGCTCACGTACTGCACCGGTGGGATTCGCTGTGAGAAACTGTCTGCCTATTTGCTTGAAGCAGGGTTCACGAATGTCGCCCAACTCGATGGCGGGATCGTGACATATGGTAAGGATGAAATCGCGCAGGGCGCGCTGTTTGACGGGAAATGCTATGTTTTTGACGAACGGCAGTCTGTACCGATCAATCGCACACAGGATCAGGTCATCGTCGGACGCTGCCATCACTGTGACGCGCCAACCGAGCGATTTATCAATTGCAAATATGATTTCTGTCACAATCAACACCTGGTCTGTGACCATTGCCTCGCCGAACATGAAGGTTTCTGCTCGCCAGACTGCAAGACCCTATACGAGGTATCTACTGCTGTTTCTTGAGGGCGTAATATCGATCGCCTCCAGGCCATTCATGACAGAAAGAGGGTAGATTTTGATGTCCAGACTCTTGGAGGCGCGCGCAATCGTCGAGCGAATCAAAGATGCGTTCACACGTGGGCAGGCTGCCTGCCTTTTGTCAATTACGTCTGTCATCGGTTCGGCCTATCGGCAACCCGGCGCGAAAATGATGATGACGGAAGACGAATCCATGTATGGCACGTTGAGCGGTGGATGCCTCGAAGGCGATCTGTTGAATTACGCACTGGAGGCGATGAGCGACGGACATCCGCGCTTATGCACCTATGACTTGCGCGAGAATGAACTCTGGAGCCTTGGGATCGGCTGCAAAGGCATGGTCGAGATCATGGTGTGGCCTGTTCGGGAAAACGACCCATTCTATCAATCCCTGTTTAGCGCGATCGAATCCGATCACCCTGTCACGATGATCATGGAGTTGCCAGCGGGGGGGCGAGCGCTCCTCTCTGGCGACGATCTGATCTATACCGAGTGCCAAATTGAACCTGAAGTGGTGGAGCACGGACGCGCGCGGGCAACCACGCGAACGCGTGCAGAATGCATCGCTGCAGGGCAAAAAAACTATTTTGTCGACACAATGCGAAAGCCCGAACACCTCGTCATCTGCGGCGCAGGCCATGACGCGATTCCACTGTGCGCGATGGCACAGCAGGTTGGATTCGCAGTGACCATCCTTGATCCTCGCAAGGCATTCAACCAAGCAGAGCGCTTTCCTGGGGCGAATCACCACGTGGCCGAAGCAGACTCGGTTGATCAAGCAATGTTTGCTGACGCGTTTTGGGTCATCATGAATCACCATCAAGCCCGTGATGAGGCTTCGATCGCTCTGGCTGCGCGCACGAATCCGCGCTATATCGGTGTACTCGGCCCACTCGCAAGAACAAAAGAGATGCTGGAAGCCACCCAGTTGACGCTTGTCGACGGTCCTTTTCACGCACCTGTCGGCCTGGATCTTGGCAGCGAAACCGTTGAGGAAGTGGCCGTCAGCATTCTCTCTGAACTGATGGCTGCGCGCAGCGGACGATCTGCTACGCCGCTTCACGCGCGCGAAAAGGTGCACTCGTAAGATTCTCGGCGCAAGAAGACTCGATTATTACGGCGTTCCTTTGCGAAAGGTTGGCATTTCTGCAAACCTTTCCAACATCCCTTTGCCAAGCCAGGCGCCGCCGTCCATCGTCAACACTTCTCCTGTGATAAATGAAGCGTCTGGGCTGAGCAAAAACGCCGCAGCTTTGCCGACCTCGCTCGTCTGCCCAAGTCGCTTGGCCGGGATCGATTGGCGCACCGCCTCAACCACCTCATCTGGAAACAGGCGCTCCTGTCCGCCTGTACCTTCGATGGGCCCAGGTGCAATCGCATTGATTTGCAGGTCATAGGGCGCCCACTCAACGGCGAGAGATCGTGTCAGTGCGACCACTCCCGCCTTGGCGGCGGCCGAATGGACAACACCAGGCGAACCATGCCAGGCGTATGTCGCCACGATATTGATGATTTTTCCGCCCTCCCCCCGCTCGATCATGTCTTCGCCAAAGACTTTTGTGCAATAAAAAGTGCCATTCAATACAATGTCAATCACGGTTTTCCATCCGTTGTACGACAGCTTGCGGGTGGGTACGAGAAAATTGCCGGCCGCATTGTTAACAAGAAAATCGATCCCTCTTCGCGTCTGTTTAACCGTTTTTAAAAGCGCCTCAATCTGATCGGTGTTTCGCACATCCATGATGTGCGCTTCAATCGAACCGCCTTGTGCAGTCACCTCTGCGACCGCAGGCGTCAGGTTTTCCAGCGAGCGACTGGCGATGATGACATGCGCCCCTCGCGCTGCGAGCTCTTTTGCAATTCCTTTGCCAATCCCAGTTCCTCCCCCTGTCACGAGTGCAACCTTCCCGGCAAATAGCCGATCCTGAACCTGGCTCATTCGTTCACCCACCCCACACAAAAAGTTATTTCCCAGTAAACTGCGGCGCCCGTTTTTCAAGAAAAGACTGGATACCCTCTCTCACATCTTCAGACGCAAAACACTGGTGAATCGCCGTCCACTCCAGTTTGAGTTGATCCGCGAGAGAATGATCGTAGGTTCCTGCGAGCAGCCGCTTTGAATGCGTCAAGGCAAGCGGCGGGCCCGCGGCCAGTTCGCGGGCTATTTTCATGACCTCTTCCTGGAACGTTGCGCGCGCAAATACGCGATTCACGATGCGCAGCGCGTTCGCCTCATCCGCCGTCACCGTACGCCCCGTCATGATGAGTTCTGTCGCGTCAGCCATCCCACAAAGTCGCGGCAAAAAATACGTCACACCGGCGTCCGGCGACAGTCCGCGCCGGATGTAGCCCGTCGTGAGCGTGGCATCTTCTGCGATGTAGCGAAGATCGCACGCGAGGGCGAGCGCAAGGCCCGCACCAGCCGCAATACCATTCATCGCCGCGATGACCGGTTTGTCACACGCAGTCACTGCCAGCGCCTGCCGCCCTACCCACCCAAGTGGATCAAGCTGCACTGCGCGCGACCGTTGACTTTCCTTTTCAAGCGACTGCGAAGTGAGATCGAGTCCCGCGCAAAAACCTCTTCCCGCACCTGTTAAAACGACAACGCGCACCTCGTCGTCACGCGACGCGTCTGCCAGCGCCTTTACGAGTTCGTCTGCCAGCGCTTCATGGAGCGCGTTCAACCGCTCCGGTCGATTCAGCGTAATGACGCGCACTCCGTCGATCTGCGCAATCTTCAATTCCTCCATGTCATCACCCTTCACGTGCGAT
Source organism: Ferroacidibacillus organovorans (assembly GCF_001516615.1). Lineage (GTDB taxonomy): Bacteria > Bacillota > Bacilli > Alicyclobacillales > SLC66 > Ferroacidibacillus > Ferroacidibacillus ferrooxidans_B. The sequence continues at coordinate 86,452 of NZ_LPVJ01000070.1, forward strand.
TGGAAAGAGAATGGTAAAAACGGTACCCACGCCTTTTTCACTCATCACGTGCACCTGTCCTTTCATCATTTCAATGATGGAATAAGAAACCATCATGCCAAGGCCCGTGCCATTGGCTTTATTTGAATAAAACGGAATGCCGAGTCGCTTGACTTCCTCATCTGTCATGCCCACACCCTGATCCTGAATCGCAATCGCGAGTTGCTTGTTTAAGCGCGAGAGTCGCACCGTTAATGTCCCACCCTCACTCATCGCCTCAATGCCATTTTTCATGATGTTGATCAGCGCCTGATAAAGCTTCCCGCGATCGCCTATGATGTATGTCTCTTGACAATGAAGAAAAACCGTCACATTGACGCCATGCCCGACACCATAGGAATACATAAGGTCAGAAACGTGACGAAGTTCTGCCGTTACTTCGATTTCTTCCACACTTGCGAGTTCTGGGCGGGCATAGACCAAATAATCGTTAATAATCTGTTCTGCATGCGCCAGATCTTCTTCAATCAAGGACAGGTATGCATTCTGTTTCTCCTCATGAATTGGCGTTTCCCGCAAAAGCTGCACAAATCCCTTTGCCACCGTCAAGGGATTTCGTATCTCATGTGCGAAGGCTGCGGCGAGTTCACGAGCAAACGACAGTTTTTCATAGCCGAAGATGCGCTCTCGCATGCGCGTAAGCTCATTGAAAATCTCCACCAGCATCACATTGATCCAGCCGACCGCCAGGTTTAAAAGAATCAAATAGAGATTATTTGCTTCACATATGCCTGTCACGCGCACAAGAAGAGCGACGTGGAGCGTCGTCGCTCCCACCAACAGCACAACGAAAAGAACATTTCGCCAGATCAGTCTCTGTTTGAGATAAAAGTCCGAGAGTGCCGCGACAAACGGAAAAAGCACCACGGAGGTCACGGCAAAACCGGTCGCATGTGCCGTGCCATCCAAAATCCACTCCATCCCGAGCGTCGCCGCAAAAAGTACGGTCGCCGCCTGCACGCCAGAGTAGAGTGAACCAATCAAGAGTGGGACAAGTTCAAAATTATAGTCAAGCTTGCCTGTCACCGAAATCGGAACAAGAATACAGGACAGGATTGTCACCAGTGAGCGGATCGTTCGTACCGTGGACTGCATCTCGCGCAGTCGCGAGAAAGATTGAACCATGAAATAATCGACAAACACCAAAACAATAATGATCAAAAAATTTAACAGGACTGACGTGCCAGTATTCATTGGCAACTCCTTGACTCACTCGAACAGATCGGGCTGCTCACGGGAGATTTTGTCCCACAATGGTTGAAAACTAAACCATCCTGCTTGATGAGAACCCACTTGCTGTGCAGTGAGCGCCGCGTATGGAGGATCAATCAAAACAGGTTCTCCAACCGCTTCTGCGAGCAATTGCGCCTGACACGAACGCTCCATCGTGATAAACCACCAGGCTGCCTCATCAACACTCTGCCCCACCGTCAACAAACCGTGATTGCGCAAGATTGCCGCTTTGGTTGTCCCAAGCGTCGCGCTGATGCGTTTTCCCTCTTCAAGATCGTAGACGACCCCAGTATAATCATCAAAGAGAACGTGATCTTCATAAAAAGCGCACGCGTCTTGCGTGATCGGTTCAAGCAGGCGTCCGAGGCTCGACCACGCCTTGCCATACACAGAATGCGCGTGTGCCGCTGCGATCACGTCAGGTCGCGCAAGGTGAACCTGTGAGTGAATGGCAAATGCCGCAGCGTTTAGCGCACCTTTGCCTTCCACGATCTCCCCGGCGTGATTGACCAGCAGCAGATCAGAAACTCGAATATGACCAAAATGCATGCCGAATGGATTGACCCAGAATTGATCCCGATGTTCAGGATCGCGCACAGTGATATGGCCCGCGACACCTTCATTAAATCCAAAGAGCGAGAATAGACGAAAAGCGCCAGCCAACCGCTCTTTGCGGTGACGACGCTCTTCTTCAACGCTTTCAAAAGAAGGCATAACGCCTCGCTTGTTAGGACCAAGACCTGAACCTGTCATCATGTGCACCCTCTCAGCCGAAAGTATGATGCCTGCCCATGAGACTATTATAAACATTCCATAAAGTTTTTGGTGGATGATAAAGGAAATTTTGGATGCAAATCAAGAAGTGCGCGAAAGCGAGATGACGCCGATGACACCTCAAGACGAAACACAGCCTTGTGCAGATTGCGCCGAGTCGCAAGCTACAGATGCAAAAGCGCAGAGCGATCACATCCTCACGCTCTACCAAAAACTCCTCGCACACTTTGGCGACCCGCAGTGGTGGCCTGCTGCATCGCGCGAAGAGATGATCATTGGCGCCATTCTCGTTCAAAATGTATCGTGGAAAAACACGGAGAAGGCACTCCAACTCGTGCGCGAAAAATTCGGATTTACGTTTCTCGCGCTGCGAGAGGCGCCGATCGAAGAACTCGCCGCATGCGTACGCTCGACACGTTTTTATCAGAGCAAGGCCGCCCGTTTGAAGGCGTTTGCCTTCTGGATCGAAGCGCAGTGCAAAGACAATCTCGACCAACTGTTTGCGCGCGATCTCACTGAATTGCGCAGACTCCTTCTTTTGGCTCCAGGGATTGGCCCTGAGACCGCAGACGATATCCTCCTCTACGCGGCCAATCAGCCATCCTTCGTGATCGACACGTACACCAAGCGCATCATGCGACGCGTTGGCATCGGCCCGGAGCGCGATTCGTACGAGGCGTGGCGCGCCTATTTCATGGAACGCCTCCCGCCAGACGCGCTCTTGTACAATCGCTACCACGCCTTGATCGATCGTTTAGGCAATCAGCTGTGCCGCGTAAAAGACCCGCTTTGCAGCGATTGCCCGCTCAAAGACTGCTGCGTGCATGCGCGTGCCAAAAGCCTCTTGGACTAGACCGATCATGCGCATTGCCAATACATCGCGCATGTTACCAAGCCGCGATCTGACCGTCTGCGCGCGCCTCCGTGCCACCACAAAAGACGCCCTGCTCATCGCGCCAGATGATCTGGCCGCGACCAAAGTTGCGCCCGGCCAATTGCACCCGCACGTCATGCCCGCGCCGCACCAAATCTTCAATCACATGCGCTGGCATTGTGTGCTCTACGTCAACCGATTTTCCTGCTGTCCACTGCCAGCGCGGCGCGTCAAGTGCCGCCTGTGGATTCATGTGAAAATCAAGCGTGTTCATGATCACTTGAACATGGCCTTGCGGCTGCATAAATCCGCCCATGACGCCAAACGGTCCAATCGGCGTATCGCCTTTTGTCAAAAATCCTGGGATGATCGTGTGATAGGTTTTCTTGCCTGGCTCCAAGCGGTTGACGTGAGATTCATCAAGCGAGAACGTATGGCCGCGATTCTGCATGGAGATCCCCGTACCGGGAACGACGACGCCGCTGCCAAACCCCATGTAGTTACTCTGAATCATCGAGACCATCTGGCCGTCACCATCTGCCGTCGCAAGATACACCGTCCCGCCCGGATGCGGGGTCACAGGATCTGGATCGAGCGCTTGCTCGCAAATGCGCGCCGCGCGCGATCGGGCAAACGCGTCAGACAGCAGCGATTCGACGGATACACGCATTGCGCGCGGATCGCTAATCTCGCGCAACCCCTCCGAAAACGCCATCTTCATCGCCTCAAGCTGGACGTGTACCGTATGCGCCGAGCCAAACTCTGCAAAGAGGAATGAGTCCAGGATGCGCAAAGCCATCTGCGCGATGATGCCCTGCCCATTCGGGGGAATCTCCCAAACGGTGTGCCCGCGATAGGTCGCACCGATCGGATCCACCCACTCCGGCGCATACGCCGCCAGATCGTCGCGCGTGAGAAATCCCCCGTTTGCCTGCACAAACGCCGCCATTTTCTCGGCGAGTTCACCGCGATAAAAGCTCTCTCCCGCTGATTTTGCGATGCTCATAAGGGTTGCCGCGTGATCAGGCAAGTACGCCCGCGCGCCCGGTTTCGCAGAGAATCCTCCGCGCGCAAACGTCTCAAACCACGACGCAACCGCCTTGTCGCTCGCTGCGCCATACGCTTTTGCCGCGCGCGCCCAGTCGTGTGCGACACCAGGAGAAAGCGGGTAGCCATTTTGCGCATAGTCAATCGCCGGCTTTAACACGTCTTCGAGCGGCAAGCGACCAAAGCGCCGCGACATCTCGACCCATCCTGCGGGCGCACCCGGCACCGTAATGGGCAATACACCGAGGTGTGGCATTTTTTCATGACCGCGCGCACGCACCGCTTCGCGTGAGATGCCATGGGGTGCGTAGCCGCTCGCGTTCAAGCCGTGCAATTTGCCGTTGACAGAGATGATCGCGAACGCGTCGCCCCCAATGCCGTTTGCCGTCGGTTCAACAACGGTCAGGCATGCGGCAGTCGCGATGGCCGCATCGACGGCATTCCCTCCCTGCATCAGGATGCGCAACCCTGCCTGCGCCGCGAGCGGCTGGGCTGTCGCTACCATGCCTTTTTCAGCGTAGACCACGCTTCTTCTCGATGAAAACGGATACGTGAGTGAATCGAATTTCATAGTTTGAACCCCCGGCTCCACATAATCTGAATCCCTTTTCACAAACGTCTGCAAAACGCGCAACATTCAACTTTCATCAGAAACCAACGCGTGTTCTTCGTCATACATAAAATTCTGAAGTTCGACATGCGAAGCATCGTGTTCGGTCACAGGCAATGCCTCCACAGCGCGCAGTGCCCGCTGCATCGCACGAGTGCGAACCTCCACACCTTGAAACTCACTGCTCGCAGCGTCCATCTTCTTCCTGACCTTCTCAATGATTGAACCGAATTTCTGAAATTCCGTCTTGACCGACCCAAGGGTCTTCCAAACTTCGGTAGAACGCTGTTCAATCGCGAGTGTCCGAAAACCCATCTGCAGGCTATTGAGCAGTGCGCCAAGCGTCGTAGGACCTGCAATGACCACGCGATGCTCACGCTGGAGGCGTTCCACCAATCCCGGACGCTTGATCGCTTCAGCATAGAGACCTTCCGTCGGCAAAAAGAGCAGAGCAAAATCCGTCGTCGCAGGAGGATGAATGTACTTTGCGGCGATCGATCCCGCCTCTTGCAGCAAACGGCGCTCAAGCGCCTTTCCAGCCTCCTCCATCCGCGAAAGGTCTGCCACCTCTTGCGCCTCGACAAGACGCTGGTAATCCTCCAGCGGAAACTTGCTGTCAAGCGGAAGCCAAACCGGTTCGTCAGAAGAAGCAGATCGGCCGGGAAGCCGCAGCGCAAAGTCGACGCGCTCTGCAGATCCAGGGACCACCTGAACATTTCGCGCGTACTGCCCATCGGTCAGCACGTGCTCAAGCAACGATTGAAGCTGAACCTCACCCCACGTGCCGCGCACTTTCACGCTCTGCATCATGCGCTTCAAATCGCCGACACCGTGCGCAAGCGACTGCATATCGCCAAGGCCTTTGTGCACCAGTTCCAGCCGCTCCGAAACCAGGCGAAACGATTCGCCAAGACGTTTTTCGAGCGTTGCGTGCAACTTTTCATCCACCGTCTGGCGCATCTGCTCAAGCTTTTGCTCGTTGCTCTGCTGCAAAAACCGCAACTTTTCATCTACCGTGCCCTGCAGCGACGCAAGCCGTTCGTCAGTCTGACGCAGTGTGCGTTCACCCAACTCTACGAGTTCGCGGCGGGTCGCAGTCGACGATCGCTCAAGCGTTTCCGCAAGCTGTCGATACTCCGTTTGAACGGTGCGCTGCATCTGTTGCGAAAACGCGTCAACCGTCTGCCTCAACTCAGCGCCCATGGTGGAAAGCTCTTGGCGCAGTACGGCATTCTGTTGTGCATCCTCCACCCGTTGCCTTGACAACTCTTTGGAAATTTCCTGCGAAATCTCTTCTCGCATGCGATATAAATCTTCGCCCCGCGCAGAATGATTCGGTTTTCGCGTGAAAAACGCAGCAATGCCGAGCGCGATGAGAACCAACTGCAACCATACTATCAGACTATTCATCACTTGTAATCCACCTTTGAACGATCTGTCTGCTGGACCGCCTGAGCCTGGTGTGCACCTGCCGCACGCGGCAGCACGACGCGAAACGTCGTACCAACGCCAAGCTCACTGTCAACACTTATCCGTCCGCGGTGCGCTTCGACGATCCACTTGGCAATCGAAAGTCCTAGTCCCAACCCGCCTGATTCGCGCTCGCGCGCCACGTCACTCCGAAAAAAGCGCTCGAAGACGAGGGACTGTTCGCCTTTTTCGATGCCGATACCTGTATCTTCGACAATGATCACAATCGTTCCTTTTGTCACTTCAACCTTCAGCGTGATGCGTCCGCCTTCTTGCGTATATTTGATTGCGTTATCAAGAAGGATGACAAACAGTTGATGGAGCCGATCCGCATCACCCGTCACAACCGCGTCATCCGGAGAGGGTTCGAGTAGAAACTGTATGTCTTTGCTCTCCGCGTAGATCGCATACGCGTCATGGACGTTTTCGGCGATGGCTCGCAAATCGACGCGTTCACTTCGAAGTGGCGTCATGGTAGAATCCGCGCGCGCAAGTGTCAACAAGTCTTCTGTCAGACGCGTCAAGCGCCGCGCCTCCGCCTTCGCGTTATTGAGCCACTCAAGATTGTCGATGACCCCTTCATGCGCGTGGGTGAGTACAATGTCGAGATTGGACTGAATCACGGCAAGGGGTGTTCGCAGTTCGTGAGACGCATCCCCGACAAATTGCCGCTGACGCTCCCATGACCGCTTAATCGGCGACAGCGCGCGCCCGGACGCATAAAAACTCCCCAGCAGGGCGAGCAGCGCACCGCCCATGCCGACAATGAGCAGAATGTGGATCAGGCGGGAGAGCACGGTCAATTCTCGCGTCGCGTTATAGCCGATGCTCAAATAGCCGAGCAGATTCCCGTCTCGCCGAATCTCAACGGTCATGGTGCGCAACAAAATCTTTCCATGATCTGTCCACTGTGTCGTGAAATAAGACTGTCCCCTTGATGCCGCAAACGACAGTCGGGGCGTTCCAATGGATGTGCCTGCACTGTAGAGAAGTTTTTGTGAAGGACTATAAACGGCAATCGCAAAATTCGGGTCAAGCATATCGCTCAAACGCGTCGAAAGACTGTGCGCAAAAGGCATCTGCCCATGGCCCCCCTGAGTCGTTCCACCGCTGCCAAAAAAGAAAGGGGGAAGAATGGGATCAATCGGGACCTGGAGGGCAGGCACGTTTGCGATGAGCAAACGGACAAACGCGCCTCGCGACAAGAGCGAGAACGATTCAAAGCGCACGACATGGTCAAGGCTTGCGAGCGTTGATTGCCGTACCCATACGTAAACCCCTCCCGCCATGATGAGATAAAGGCCAAGCAAGAGTGCAACCAAAAGCAGCGTAACTTTGATGCGCGCAGTGCGAAAAAGGTCATTTCCCCCCGCGTAATGCGTAGCCAACCCCCCTCACCGTCTCGATGACTGGCATCTCCGCCAGTTCGATCTTCCGATCAATGCGAACTTTGTCCATTTTTTTCCGAAGGAAGTGGACATAAATCTCAACAGCGTTGCGATCCATTGGCGCTTCGACGCCCCAGACGCGATCTAGGATCAGTTCCTTTGGCAGCACCTGATTCGGGTTTCGCATGAACAGCTCAAGGAGTTGGAATTCCTTTCCAGTTAAACTGTACGGCTCTCCTGCCACATACACGGAACGCGATACTGAGTCAATCGAGATGGCCCCGACAGAAACCTCTTCCACATCGAGCATCTCGCCACTGCGCCTGCTCAGTGCCCGAACACGCGCCAATAGTTCTTTTGTCGCAAAAGGCTTGACGAGATAGTCATCTGCGCCCGCGTCAAGCCCCTCCACCCGGTCATCCACAGCGTCGCGCGCAGTCAGCATGAGAATGGGGGTGGCGTGGCCCGTCTTGCGCAGCTTTCGGACAACCTCATAACCGCTCATGTTGGGCAACATCACGTCAACGAGTATGATGTCATACGTATCGGTTTGCGCAAGATCGAGTCCCGTCGCGCCGTCATGCGCCAGATCCACAATATAGTGATGCTCAGAAAAAGTCTGTTGCAATGCTTTGGCAAGACGCACCTCGTCTTCAATCAATAACAGTCTCACGAATCATACCCCTTCATGATTGAATTCCGATTTAAATCCTGGATCTATCGTCCCACGTTTCACTTCATTTCTCAATGCTTGTCCATCGGGAATCCCTGTTCTTCCTGCACGGGTTGGCTAGACAATTAGGTAAAGAAAATATGAATCGGTAGATTTCAAGAGAATTTAAAGCGGTACAAGTCACAATGATCCGTGTGAAGAGGACGGGCCCCGTCCAAATCCATCCAATCAGAAAAACTAGGAGGAGTTCGCATGACATCAAAAAAATTCACGTTCAGCATGGTGGCGCTCGCTCTTCTCGGCTCGGCAGGATTCGGAGGGTCAGGCGCATTCGCCGCCACAAATTCCACTTCGACGACGTCCACTGCGGCAACTCACGCTACAAACCCACCGACAGCAGCGTCTCAGGCAACATCTCAAAAGGACGCCTGGCACCACGGAAAAGGCCACCACATGCACCATCACAGATTCATGAAAAAATTCGACGCAAAGTCGCTTGCAACCGATCTCCACATCACCGCAAAGCAACTTCGCGCCGATCTTCGCGCAGGCCAGTCTCTAAATCAAATCGCCGCGGCACAAGGCGTCTCAAACACCGCCCTGCTTGCTGACGCAAAGTCCCTCGTCGCGGCGCGTCTCGCAAAAGTCGAGGCAAAAGGCCACCTGACCGCCGCCAAGGTGACGGCGATCGAGCAAAAAATAGACGCCAAGCTGCCAAACGCACTGAGTCATGTTTTTAAAGTGCGTTCTACAACCGCTAGCACAACGTCTGCATCATCGACAACGGCCGGATCTACAACGAACGCCTAATGTAAAATGCATACAAAAAGGCAGCGCCCACTCGCGGGTGCTGCCTTTTTGTATGCTCATCGCGCACTTTAAACACTAACGAGGCTTTTTATGATAAAAGGTTCCAGACGCCGATGTCACCAATTGCCCTTCATCGTCATAAATCTCACATTGTGTACTATTCACCTGCGAGCCCGCTGAGACGACCCGCCCAACGGCACGAAGCTTTGTGCCGCGCGCCGGTTTGTGATAGCGCACGGTCAGTTCTACGGTCACGCCGTCGCGCATGGCGCGCGCGTGACTGGCGATGCCCATCGCGTTGTCGCAAAGCAGAGCCAAAACGCCCCCATGCACCATTTTCCCTGGATTCATCACAAGCAGATTGATCGGGAGAGTAATCTCAATCTCCCCTTTTTCTGCTGCCGCACCCCAGTCAAACTGCTCCTCGAATAAATGGTGTAAAAAGTAGAGTTCTCCCGTTCGCGCGCGACGGTTTGCGTCTGCCGCGCGCAGCGCAATCTCCAGATCTCGCGCATCGTAATCTTCAAGCGCTTTAAGTAACTCACTCTTTTCCATTCGCTCCACTGACAACCTTGGTTCGCCCCTTCAACCCGTGATACTCTGCACGTGACCTTTAATACGCTGCGCCCGCAAATCACGCTCTTCCCAATAAGCCTGTACCGTGCACGCCGCGATTTCTTCATTGACACGCGCATCGTCCCAACCCAAGCGCTTCGCCATCGCGCCCGCGATTTCCGGTAGCGCGCGCATCGCCGCGTCACCCCCAAAATAGCCGAGACCCGTTCGCCGCACAACAAGATCTGAGAGATGGCAAACCAACTCAGCCTCTATCAGATAGTCGAGTTCACCTTTTAAAAGCGGAACATCGTTTTGCACCCGCGCCAACCCATCCGTTCGCTCTGCGCATAGCAAAACGCTCTCCGCCTCATCCCCATAGCGACGTGTTAGCCAAAAAGCGTCCTCGCGCGCAATCCCATAACGTTCAACCATTCTCTCACTTTCACGCTGCGACCACGCCGCGACCCCTTTTGGGGGAATCTGCAAACTGCCAGGCAGCGGAGAAATCGGAGAAAGGTGGCTGGCACGCTCGCGATGGTATGGGTTGACAGGGTGTCCTTGGCGCTCCATCACTTCATAAACATGTTCCATCACTTCTTCGGCCATCTTTCGCCACGCCGTCAACTTGCCGCCCGCAATCGTGACGAGATGCCGCGAACCGATGGATATCTGATCCTTTCGCGAGACGTCTTTCGTCTCTTTTCCAGGCTCAAGCACAAGCGGCCGCACGCCAGACCATTGACCGATGATATCCTGTTCCACAATATTTGCATTTGGAAACAGCCCGTGCAGCAGATCAAGCAAATAGGCCACATCCCGTTCGTGAATGCCTGGTTGATACAATTCTCCCTCATACGCCTCATCTGTCGTGCCGACAAACGTGACATCCTGTCGCGGAATGATAAACATCAACCGTCCATCTGGCGTCTGGATCGCAAACGCATGCGTGATCGGGAGCCGTTTGCGCGGAAAAACGAGGTGAACGCCCCGGCTGTGAAGGATGCGCGGGCCAGTTCGCAAAGACGTGTCATCTTCCTCCATCGCAAGCACAGACTCGATCCACGGTCCCGCCGCGTTGACGACAACCCTTGCTCGAACTTCAAATGTGCCACCTTCTTCGACACTGACGCGCGCCCCGCGTATCAACCCGCTTTCTTCATCCACCAAAAGTCCGATGCACCGCGCATAATTGAGCGCACAAGCGCCAAGCAGCTCTGCCGCGCGTATCACAGTAACGACACAGCGCGCGTCATCAGTCAAATATTCGTGATAGCGAATGCCACCCGTGAGATCTTCCTCATTCAAACCAGGTTCCGCTTGCAAGACCTCTTCCCTTGACAGTATCACGCGCTGTTCATCCGCCGACACTTGTGCCAATCGGTCGTACAGCCAGACGGCTGTACCCATCGCAAATTTCCCGTATTTCATCGAGCGATAAATCGGCAATAAAAAAGGGAGCGGTTCAACCAAATGAGGCGCCAGTCGCTGCATTCCCTCACGCTCACGCCCCCCTTCACGCACAAGCAAAAACTCTGCGTGTTCAAGGTAGCGAAGTCCCCCGTGAAACAATTTTGTCGAGCGGCTGCTGGTCCCGCTGCCAAAATCCTTCGCTTCAATCAACGCGACGCGCAGACCCGACAGCGCAGCTTCGCGCGCGATGCCAGCGCCTGTTATGCCGCCGCCGATAATGAGGAGATCAAACGGGGTATGCGCTAAATAGTCGATTCGCTTTTGTCGGCTCTCATAAGAAAACGGAATCCAGTGCACACCATAGCCTCCATATCATCATAACAATCCGCAACATTTTGCGCGTAATACGCAAAGTATAACAAATCGGCTATTCTACACTGTAAACTTTATGCAAAATCGCCGCTTGCATTGACGCGACGCTGCGTCATCCCTAAACTACAGAAACAACCTCTTCATGTTTGGCAAAACTGAGAACGTTTTTAGACCACTGAACTTCTTGGCCGAGCACAGCGTCTTGTTTGATGAAAGACACGCACAGCGCGTGCAAAATCAACTGGAAAACATAGGATGGTGGCAGATGTCCGCGCATACGATTCTCACTCATTATGGCTATCTTGGTGTCTTTGTGGGATTGATCCTTGAATTTATTTTCATTCCGTTCCCCGCCGAAACGACACTGGTCATTTCTGGTGTGATGTGGCACCAAGGGGATTTCAAGCTAATTCCCCTCATCATCGCGGCAACCATCGGTTCATTCGTGGGCTCCGTCATCGCGTATTTGATCGGCTTCTTTCTTGGCCGCCCCCTTCTTCTGCGCGTCGGGAAACTGATCCGTTTAACAGAAGAGAAACTGAATCGCTTTGAAGACATCTTTAAGCGCTACTCGATTCCCATTCTACTTTTCGGACGATTTATCGCAGGCGTTCGCGTGATCATTGTTTACATCGCCGGGATCAACAAGATGAAGCCGTGGATTTTTGTCGTGATCAGCCTTATTTCAACCGCCATCTGGGTCATCGCCTTTATCCTTCTTGGCGCAACGATTGGCACGGAGTGGAAGGCGCTTGTCCACCTCTTTTTCGCCCATCCCATTCTCTTTATCCTAGGCGTGCTGATTCTTATTGCCGGATACATTTTCCTGCATCGCGCAGGCAACAAATTAGGGACAAAAAAGAAAAACGAAGTGACGGCAAACCGACAGTAGTCGTCCATTAATACAAAGCGCCTTCGTCAAAGCCAACCACTCATTTCATGTGTGGTATACTTTGAAGCATGAAAGCCTAACGTTTAGGTAATGACAGGAGGATGGAACCATGGCTTACGATTCACCGATTTTTCTTGAGATTATTCAACCCATGCGCAAAGAACTCACAGACATTGGATTTAAAGAATTGCGGTCTTCCCAGGATGTTGACAACGCCTTTTCAGAAAAAGGAGTCACACTTTGCGTGGTAAACTCCATTTGCGGATGCGCTGCGGGAATCGCGCGTCCAGCTGTGGCGCAGGCAATCGCGGAAGGCCCGAAACCTGATCATCTGGTGACTGTTTTTGCGGGCCAGGATGTCGAAGCGACGCAACATGCGCGCGCCTATTTTAAAGGTTACGCACCATCCTCCCCGTCGATTGCCGTATTAAAAGACGGGATTTTTGTGACGCTAATTGAGAGAAACCAAATTGAGGGACATACGACAGAGGACGTCAAACAAAAAGTTCAGCATGCGCTTTCACAAGCTCAATAAAGCAACACAAACGTTCGCCGAAATTGTCGAAAAAGGTAGATGGATCCGTCAGGAAATTTGCCTTTTTCGACTTTTCGACATTTTAGGATATGTATTCTATATTTTTTTACGAATTTCCCCAATAAAGTCCGTGACAAACGGGGTGTAACATGATAGGATCGCGATGTTGCCAAACGATACGTCGAGGGTTCCGCCTCGCAGAGGATAAACCTAAAAATAAACTGAAAGGTGCGAACAGAAATTACATGAGTGCTGCCACGCTTGAAGCTGCGATTGACAGTCTTCGCAGTGAAATGGATACACTTTACAATGGAACAAACCGCCTGGATGACCCAAAGCTGCTTGATCTGTCTGTAAAACTTGACAAATTGGTCATTGAAGCGATGAAGGATAAAAATTGATTCACACAATGCATTGACTAGTGACGTTCTGTTGCGGATTTCAATGGTTGTAGCGTTTATACGTTAAGACATACGTGTCATCAACGAACGATTAGCTTACCAACCATACCCATCTCTTTATGATTTCGCACCGAACAATAAAACGGAAACTCTCCTTTTTTGCCCGCCATAAAGGTCACCGTCTCGGCGTGACCAGGTTTTACGTTAGGCGTGCTTACTGTGTATCCACCACTTGTCAAGGTCCAATTGTGCATGGATTTTCCCCGATTAAAGAGATGCACCGTCACACGTGTTCCATGCGTTACCGTCAATGTTTCTGGCGCAAACTTGTAGTCCAGCGCAACCAGATTCACCGTCAATGTGTGAGTCGCATTTTCCGCTTGCGCAACGCTTGTGTAAAACACGCGACTCGCACTTAAAGTGGCGCCTGCACTGCTGGCAAACACCTTGTATTGAGCGCCATTCGCGAACAAAAATCCACTGCAAACAAACATAAGAGCAACCTTTCGAAAAACCACAGCGATTCCCCCCCACACATTCTTTGCACCTTCATTTTGCACGCTCAGCGACAAACCCATACCCTCTTCAACCCATCTCAAGGATACTTTTGCGCATGTTCCGATCCGTCTATGAAAAATTGAAAGCGGGCAGGAAATGCCTGGCATTGCCGCGAATAATTCTAGGATGAGTCAAGATCTGCGACGATTCGATTCCTTTCGACGCTTTATCCTATCGAGGTGTAGCCTGTGAGCGTAGAGTATTTAACGATGTTTGTCGATGAAACGCGTGAACACCTTCAGGCCTGGTCAGACGGCTTGATGCGTCTTGAAAAGACAAACGACCTTAGCGTGATACCCACCATATTTCGCGCAGCACATACGATAAAAGGCATGGCCATGACCATGGGATTTCAGCGCATGGGAGAAATTACCCACAGCGCAGAGAACCTCTTGGACGATGTGCGAAATGGCCGATTGACCATGAGCACACCTGTCGTTGACGCACTGCTGCATGGACTGGACCATCTTGAAACACTGCTTGACGATATCGAATCGTCAGGTCAAGAGCGCGCCATGGATGTGAGCGAAGTGCTTCGCGCGCTAACTGCCGCGCGCAAGGGACCGAACGAAAAGCCCTCCACCGTCAAACCAACGATGTCCGAAACTGATCGTCCGTTACTTTCGGCTGAGCGCAAAGTGGCCGAAGAGGCGATTCGTCAAGGGTACCGCGTCTTTGAGATCACGATTGGCTTTGACAAAAATTGCGTGATGCCACTCGCCCGATTTCAGCAATGGCTGCAGCGCATTGACCAGAACCAGCTTCTCTCGACGACACCCGATGCAACAATCCTTGATGCGGGAGATTATTCCGGGGAGATTACTGCCGTGATTGCGACGCGCGAGGATATGGACGAAGTGGGCGAGACGTTGATGAGCGTCTCAGAAATCATTCCTCGCTCCGTCCACGAATGGTTGCTCACCGGCGAAACCTACCAAAAGACTGATAATTTGCTTCCTGAGAATCGAAATATCACCGATGATCCTCACGTTCGCACTGTAATTAGCAAAGTACTCGAAGAAGGAAAAACGGTATTGGAAGTGGGCATACGGCTGGCACAGAGCTGCCGCATGAAAGCAGCACGGATGTTTATGGTGTTCGAAGCGGTTGGCGGCCATGACCAGCTTCTTTTTTGTGATCCACACATCACAAAAATAGAGGCTGAAGAAATGGATCACGAAGTCCTCTTCGTCTGTTACGCAAACGAGAGTTCAGACGTGATTCAAACGCGCATCCAAAGCATTCTTGAAGTGAGCCTCGTGGAGTTGCGTGAATGGCTGAAAACGGATGCGGGCGCGATCCGTGGGGAGAATCTCGTCTCAACAAACCTCAGCGAGTCGGCCAAAACAGAAAAACGGAAAACGAGCACCATTCGCGTCGACACAGGAAGACTGGATGATCTGATGAACCTGGTTTCAGAGCTTGTGATCGACAAAACGCGACTCGAACGGATTCGGACTGAAGTCGAGCACCAAGACCTGAGTGAAACAATCGATCACATGAGTCGACTGTCAAACGAACTGCAGGAACTGATCATGTCTATCAGGATGATTCCCGTTGAGAGTGTGTTCAATCGCTTCCCGCGAATGGTGCGCGATACTGCACAATCTTTAAACAAGCAGATTGAGTTCGTCATGACCGGAGAGGCAACAGAACTTGACCGCACGGTTGTCGAAGAGATTGGCGACCCAATCCTGCATATGCTGCGAAACTCCCTCGACCACGGTATTGAATCGGCCGAAAAAAGACGGATTGCCGGAAAACCGCCGGTTGGCAGAATCGAACTGCGCGCATACTCCGCCGGAAATCATGTCTTTATCGAAGTCGAAGATGACGGTGGCGGGATTCCTCGCGAAAAAGTACTAAAAAAAGCGCGTGAGCGCGGAATTGTCGGCGCAAATGATGTGTTGACAGACCATCAAGTCAATCAATTGCTCTTCGCATCGGGGTTTTCTACCGCAGATCAAATCAGCGATCTGTCGGGACGGGGCGTAGGGCTTGATGTTGTGCGCACCAAGATTGAGGCCCTTTCAGGAAAAATCGATGTGTATAGCGAAGAAGGGCGGGGCACGAAGTTTGTAATTCGCCTGCCGATGACGCTTGCCATCATGGATGGGTTAATGGTGCGCATTGGCAATGACCCCTATCTGATCCCAATCGGCAGCATTTCAGAGACTGGCCGACTCGGTCCGACGCGACTGCTTCACGGCAAAGAGGTTGTCGTCTGGCGGGGGCAGGTTGTGCCTATCGTCAGAGCGCAAACGGTCTTTGGCCAGGATGGAGGCGAATCCTCTGCGTATGTCGTTTTTGTAAGCCGCGGCGAGCGTGTCGTCGGCATCGCTGTGGATGAATTGGTGGGGCAGTTTGAGGTCGTTCTCAAATCACTTGACGCAAAACTGAAAAAAATCCCTTATTTCGCGGGTGCGACCATCCTCGGTGACGGTGAGGTTTCACTGATCCTTGACGCGAATGCCTTTATGGAATAAGGGAACGGAGGGACTTTAGGCTTGAAAAACATATCGATTCGCGCTTACTTATTCGGCGGTTTCAGTTTTGTGATCGCACTTTATCTCACCCTGACACTGTCCATTCACATTGCGACAGCCAAACTTGAGGCGAACGCTCAGTCGATTTTTACGCAGGATGATCCGGTCGTTGTCTCAGCCCTTGCTCTCAAAAGCTCCGTGCGCCGTTTTGACGAAGATTCAGCACGCTATATCATTTCGCCGACGGGCGATATTCAGGCAGCCGCCGCTCAAACCCAGCAAACTGACTTGGCGCTTCTCAATGCCGATATCGCAGCTGTGAATCGCGCGATTGCAAAATCGAACGCACAATCTGCGCCACGACTGCGCGCAGACATGCAAGAATTTCAGACAGCGCTAAACGCGTATCAAAATCAATTCGGGAACGCGCTCATGGACACAGCGACTGGTCAACAGAAAAAGGCACTCGCCATATGGCGATCCATCAATGTGGAAAATCTGATCGCGCCACTGCACGAGATGACCACCCTCGCTGAAAAATCGCGCGACACTTCACTCGCGAATTATGAAGCGTTCGTCGCGCGTACCAACCAGATTGAGTGGATCGGAAGCATCATCATCATACTCATCTCGCTTGCCATCGGCATTTTCATGCCGCTGATGATCTCGCGTGCTTTTGAACAATTGGTCGCTTGGGCAAAACGGATGGGTGAAGGCGACTTCCGCGCGTTTCACGGGATTATTCCAAGAAGCCGCGAATCGCGCATGATGACCGAGTCCTTCCAGAAGTTGCGGGAGGCCGTCGCATCGATGATGAATGTAATTCAGGCAAGCGCACAGGAGCTAACTGCCTCTTCGCAAGAGCTTGGTTCGACCACCAGCGAAATCGCTCGCGCGTCCATGAATCTCGCAGAGGTTTCCTCCCGCGTCACGGAATCTGCCGATCGCCAGTCACAGGAGACACTGCACGTTGATGAGCAGATCTCGACGCTCACGCGCCTGATCGAAGCCGTTCACAAGCACACGACAGATACGGCAAAACTCGCAACCCAACTGGTTACGCAGACGGAGACCGGACGTGAGCACGTCGCGCTGTCCGCAAAGCGAATCGCGAAACTCCAGGCCAATTCAGAAATCAGTGTCACACGGACTGTTTCTTTGCAAGAAAAATCCGCACAGATCGGTCAAATTGTGGGACTCATTGAAGAAATCGCAGAACAGACCAATCTTCTTGCACTCAACGCCGCGATCGAGGCCGCACGAGCGGGCGAGCACGGGCGCGGTTTCGCAGTGGTTGCAGATGAGGTGCGACAACTCGCGGAGAATTCGCGTGAAGCGACCGCAAAAATCGAACAGATGATCCGCGAGATTCGCGCGCAAGCGGAAGAGTCCGTACAAAGCGCACGCGAGGACTTCCGCTCCGCCGCCGCAAGCACGCAGGCGATGGAAGAAGTAACTTCTGTATTTGAAAGCCTGTCTGACGCAGTTTCCGAACTCGCAAAAACAAGTGAAGAAGTTTCTTCATCCGCAGCAGAAATGACGACGTCAGCCATGCGGGTCAAAGAGGCCATCTCTTCTGTCGACACACTCGCCCAGCGTGTTGCCACAGCGATTACTGAAGTATCGGCCACGGCACAAGAACAAACGGCCGCCATGGAAGAGATCGCAGCGACCAGCACCGCGCTCTCGACGCATGCTCAGTCACTGCATGAACAATCGACGACGTTCCAGATCTAGCGATTAAAAGGAGGGAAAAAAATGAAATGCGTTACATTCCGACTCGGAACGGAAATTTATGGATTGCCAGTCGATGCGGTGCGCTCCATTGAGCGACTGAGCAAAATCCGCGCTGTTCCCTGTGCACCATCGCATGTGCTTGGCATCATGAATTTAAGGGGTGTTGTCACATCTGTATCCGATTTGCACACTGTCTTTTCTATGCAAAAAAGTGAGCAGACCGATGAGTCACGGCTGCTCATTCTTGCAGATATAGCATTCTTGATCGATGAGGCACTTGATGTCCTTGATATCAACGAAGGAGACATTCGACCGCAAGAGGATCAACCCGAAGTGATTTCGGGAGTCCTTCAGCACAATAATGATCTGATCGCTATTCTGAGTCCAGATCAATTGGTTGAGCAACTCTAAAAGTAAAAAAGCGATCAGATTCTATTCTTAAGATGAATGCATCGCAAGGACAGACTGCGCCGCCTCGATCCCGTCCGCCGCGCAGTCTGGCAACCCAACCCCGCGATACGCAGCACCCGAAAAAATCACGCGCGGATATGCGCGACTGCCTACTTCAACCAATTCTGCCACGCGTGCCAAGTGTCCCACCTCATACTGAGGCATTCCTTTGTTCCAGCGTGTGACAAGCGTAAATGTCGGCTCAGGATCCGCCTTGAGCCAATTCGCCAGATCTTGGCGCACGCGCTTGAGAATCTCTTCATCAGGCGCGCCAACAATCTGATCATCCTCTGCGCGTCCCACAAAGGCCCGTAGCGTCACAACTTCTCTGTTCGCCATGTGCGGCCATTTTGAGGAAACAAACGTACACGCAGTAACGTCAGACTTTTCCCTTCGCGGAACGACAAACCCCGAGCCATCCAACTCAAACAAAACGTCGCGTGGACGATAGGCCAGCGCCACGGTTGCTACAGACGCATAATGAAACCCCTCAAGCGCATGTTTCACCGCTTCAGCGCTGAATAGTTTTGAGGCGCGATGCGCAGGTACTGCCACCACCACTGCGTCGCAGGTTATCTCACTCCCTGCCGTGCGCACGACACAGGCGCGCGAAGAACACTCGATCGAAGTCACTGCGCGCCCCGTATGTACAGTGGCGCCAAGACCGTGAAGGGCAGAAAGAAGCGCCGACGCAAGCTGAGACAATCCCCCCCGCAATGTGAGAAACGCTGTCTTCGGAAGATCGTCGTCCTGCGCAATATGTTGGCGGTCTGCGACAAATTTCTGCAATCCGCGCAACAAACTCCCGCCGCGTGCCGCCTCCCCTATCTCTGGATAGGTCGCCGCAACGCTCAGACGGTCAATCGGGCTTGCATGCACTCCGGCAAGCACCGCTTCCGCGATCTTCTCGACTACCTCGCGCCCAAGTCGACGCGTGAGCAACTCTCCCATTGAGTCGTTATCACGCTCTTCATCAGGCCCCATCGTCAGGTCAAGCAGCGCGCGCCGCTTTCCATCCTCGCTCAGAAAAGGAATCTGTTCAAACGCCTCTTGTGTGAGGGGAATTCCCATGTATGTCCCCTTTGGAAATGGATACAGTTTACCATCCGACACAAGGTATGTCTTTCTCGCCAAGGGACCTGTCCCCACAAGCTGTTCGCGCAAACCAAGTTCTGTGCACAGGTCGATCATCACGCGTTTGCGCGCGAGAAAAGAGTCCGGGCCCTGTTCAAACAGGTGCCGCTCACTCTCAATCGAACGCAGCGTCCCCCCCACCTGTTCACTCGCCTCAAAAATGGTGACGTCCGCGCGTCCTGTCTTCATCAATTGATAGGCTGCCGCAAGCCCAGTCACCCCTGCACCGACGACGACAACGTGAAGCCTGTTCATCGCGCACCTGTAAAGTGACTTTCGCCTTCAACTTCATGAATGGCCGCAACAAGCGCATCGATCATCCGCTGATCAGCGTTGAGTGAGGCCGTGCGCTCAAAGTGAATCCCTTTTTGTGACGCATGCTGCCTTGCCTCAATGTCAAGATCATAGAGCACTTCCAGATGATCCGCGACAAAACCGACAGGACAGCTCAGCATCGCGTGATACCCTGTTTCAGCCAATTCGTCCATCACCAAAAGCAGATCCGGGCCAAGCCACGGCTCTGCGGTGCGCCCTGCGCTTTGCCAGGCAAACTGCCAATCGCGAATCTGCACCCGCTCCGCCAATGCCTGACTGGTTTCAAGCAGTTGCTTCGGATACGGATCACCAAGCGCAAGAATGCGCTCAGGTAAACTGTGCGCGGAAAAAACCACCTTCAATTGGCGACGCTCATCCTCGGAAAATCGCTCAAGCGCATCCCGCAGCCGCGCTTCCAGCGCATCAAGAAATGCATCTTGCATATGCCATGACGAGACACATTTCATCTCAAGCCCAACTGCTTTGGCCGCCTCCTGCGCCTCTTTAGTATAGACCCCTACACTCATCGTCGAATAGTGAGGCGCTAGAACGACGCCAACGGCTTCTGCGATCCCGTCATCCGCCATACGCCGCACCACATCAGCGATAAATGGCTCTGCATGTTTCATCCCGATATACACTTTATACTGCGATCCTTTGGCATTTAGCGTCTGCTCGAGCCTGCGCGCCTGTTCGTCCGTGATTTCATTGAGTGGCGAGACTCCGCCGATCGCCTTGTAACGCCCGATCAACTCGTCGAGCAAGGCCTGTGACGGTTTGTTTCCGCGGCGGATATGTGTGTAATAGGCCTCTACTTCATCTAAGCTGCGCGGAGTGCCGTACGCCATGAGAAGAATTCCAATTGGCTTGTTCATGAATAGTTCAACCTCGCTTCGCTAAATTCATGAACAAACTCTGTT
This sequence comes from Ferroacidibacillus organovorans, assembly GCF_001516615.1. GTDB lineage: Bacteria > Bacillota > Bacilli > Alicyclobacillales > SLC66 > Ferroacidibacillus > Ferroacidibacillus ferrooxidans_B. Next base: position 107,138 of record NZ_LPVJ01000070.1, read on the forward strand.
AACCGACGCAGCGTATCCGTTGAGGCAGCCGGAAACACGCCGTGCCCCAGATTAAAAATAAAACCTGGTTTTTCCATGCCTTCTGCGAGTATCTCAGCGGTGCGCGCTTTGAGCACATCAAAAGGCGCAAGCAAAAGCGCCGGATCAAGATTCCCCTGGATCGCGTGTGAAGATCCGACACGCTCGCGGGCCGCGCGAATCGATACACGCCAATCGACGCCAATCACGTTTGCCTTAAGCGTTTTAAACAACGGCAAAAGCTCTCCCGTCCCCACGCCAAAGTAGATACTCGGCGCTTCATCCTCACTCAATGCGTTAAAAATGCGCTGCATGTGCGGGAGAATATGCATTTCATAATCTTTGGGTGACAGGCTTCCCGCCCACGAGTCAAACACCTGCACCGCGTCAGCACCCGCAGTGATCTGCGCGCGCAAATAATAGATCACCATCTCCGACAACTTCGCCATCAGGTTTGAGAACATGTCGGGTTCGCCATGCATCATAGCCTTTGTGTGCAGGTAATCGCGCGAAGGTCCGCCTTCGATCATATAACTGGCCAATGTGAACGGAGCGCCGGCAAATCCAATGAGCGGCACAGAAATACGGTCTTTGACACGTTCGATCGTCTCAAGGACATAGGGTAGCGCGTCGTGAACGTCAAAACCGTGTAGAGCGTCCACATCCTGTCGCGTGCGAAGCGGGTGTGCAACCACAGGTCCCCTGCCCTCGACTATCTCATACTTCACACCCATCGGTCCCACAGGCACCATAATGTCCGAAAAAAGAATCGCCGCATCCACGCCAAGCTGTGTGACCGGCAGACTCGTCACCTGTGCACAAAGCTCTGGACGCTCACAAATCTCAAGAAGACTATAGTTTTTTCGAATCTCGCGATACTCTGGTTGATAGCGTCCAGCTTGTCGCATATACCAAACAGGCACGCGTGACGTCTTGCGCGAACGGCACGCATCTAAAAATGGCATGGTTGACACTTGAATTCCCTCTTTTCACAATGAACCCCGATTCCTACAAATTCACTATAGCACAGGCCGTCAGTCAACTCCGAGCGCGCATAGACCCTTCACGGGATTGTCACAGACGAAGCGCGCAAACTCCGCGCGCGAAGAACAAAAATCGCGACGATCAGGAGAAACGTTCCCGTCATGACAAAAACAGTGTCAATATGAAAGAGATCGCCGACATAGCCGCCGATGAGCGGTCCAAGCAGTGTCCCCATCTGATTGAACGTCTGTGAGATGCCAAACGCTCTTCCGCGAAATGTGTCGTCTGTCTTCTCGACCGTCAACGCATTGAGTGCGGGATACACGGCACAAAAAAACATTCCATAAAAAAAACGAATCGCGCCAAACCCGAAGACGCTGTGAAAAAAGATCTGCGCGATATTCCCGAGTGATCCGCCAAGAAGTCCGATCAAAAGCGTCCTGCGAAATCCCTTGCGATCTCCATAACGTCCCCAGATCGGGCCAAACACGATCCCTGACAGTCCCGCAACTGAAAAGACAATTCCGGTATCAAGAGAAGCGTTCTGCACAGGGACACCCAATTGAATGACATAAAGCGGCAAAAGAGGCTCAATCGTCATGATTGCAAATGACGTGATCATCATGGCAATCAACACAGTGAGCAGTCCGCGGTTTTTTACGGCGAGCGAGAAATCGCCGACAATACTGATTTTTTTCTCCGATGGGACAAAGTTTGGCTCGCGCACCCAAATGATCGCAAGAAGCGTTGAGATGGCTACGGATGCCCCTGCGATTAAAAATGTGTTTTGATACGAAAACGCATGGCTTAGAATTCCGCCAAACAACGGTCCCAGAATGCTCCCGGTCGCCGTCGCCGTCGATAGGCTGGCAAGCGCAAAACCGACCGACGCTTTAGGCGTTGTGCTGCCGATAAGTGCTGTGGCACTTGGAATGTACCCACTTAACAGACCCATCAAGACACGGATCAAGAGCAGTTCGACAGGTGTCTTGACGAACGCCATCGCGGCGTAGAGTACCGTGAGGGCGATCCCCGAACGAATCAGCATGGGCCGTCTGCCATAGCGGTCAGCGAGCGCGCCCCACACCGGAGAGATGAGCGCTCCAGCCAGAAAAGACGATGAAAACACAATCCCGCTCCACAGTCCGATATTTTGATGAATCCCAAGTTTCACAAGAAAAAGGGGAAGAAACGGGATGACCATCGAGTAACTGGCCGATGCGACAAGTGAACCGCCTAAAAGAATGTAAAGATTTGCTCGCCAAGCTTCCATTGTGCTCCCTCTCTTTATCATCCACATTGAAACCGATCGCAGTCGTGGAGTATCATGGGCTTGCTGGGGAAATCTTGCCCAGCGCCTTCATGAAACAAGGAGCGATGTGTGTGTTATCTGGACAAGCGGCTCAATGGATAAGTACGATCGTGATCATCGCGTTTGCGCTCTCGGTCATCGTGATTCGCCTGCGCGCCGCACGGAAACCGACGAACGCCAAAAAAATTCTCATCCCGCCACTCGGTATGAGCACTGGATTTCTCATGTTTGTTACTCCACTGACACGCGTGCCTCTCACCTATGCACTCGCGGCTCTGCTTGTCGGTGTTCTCTTTTCTATTCCCCTTATTGCATCATCAAAGCTTGAGCGGCACGGTGGCCAGGTCTACCTCAAACGCTCGCCCGCCTTTATCGTGGTTCTTCTCGTATTGCTGGTGATCCGCATTGCACTGCATGGATACATCGAAAAATATATAACGATTCCACAGACAGGCGGCATCTTTTTCATTCTCGCTTTTGGAATGCTTCTGCCTTGGCGCATCGTTATGTACATGAAATACAAGCGCTTCTTAAAATCGTTCGAAGCGACCCCCGAACTGCGCGAGAGCAACGCCTGATCGCCTTACTTCATAATTGCCTGAATCGACCTTTGCGCTCAGCGCATAACCAAGCCAGCTTTACCCCACTATAATAGCAAATTCAAAGTGGGGGTGGTTAGGTTGCCTTCCGATTTAAAACGCAAGCGATCTATGCGCAGAATGCTTGCCGTATCCGCGATCATGGGTCTTAGTCTGGCCGGATGCGGCTCGTATTCCGCATCGACATCAGGCGCCCTTCCCGATCGCGTCGCGCGGCCGCTGAGCCAAAACACTGGCCATCGCATGTACCATGTGTATCAAACGCACTACGACTCGCCTTCACAGACGGTCTACATTTATACCAAACGGATTCCTCACGGCCCTTTATCGGTCGCGACGTACAAATCGCTCGGAAGCGAGCACACATTGGATATGGCTTCCCTGCATGGTGTTGTTAACTTTGCAACATCACAATATCCAACGTCAAAGGTTTCCCACATCATCGTGATGAACGAAGAGTCACCCGAGCGCTATGGGCAGGTAGCAAACGCGCATAAAGATAAACCCACTGTCAACGCGGGTGGCGCACTTCATCTCACACAGGGCAATCTCGCACCGCACCGCTCGTTTGAAATGATCGCACAAATTCCTGTCCCCAGTGATCCGATCCACAACGCAGGCAGCAGTTTTGCGCCGTCTAGTCAAGCAGGCGCCGATGCGTATGGCGCATACGGCATAAATCGCACGTACCGTTCATGGCACCCCTACAACTCTCATCGCTATGGGGCGAATGACTACCGCGGCCAGTACGGCGCAAATCATGGTGCAAATAACCAACGTGGTTCTACCGCAGGCTCTGGCACTGCGAAAAGCGGAGCGACGACCACGGCGCCAAGCGGCCATGCGACATCCGGAGCGACGACCACGGCGCCAAGCGGCCATGCGACATCCGGGGCGACGACCACGGCGCCAAGCAGCGCAACAAGCGTCCCGACAAGCTCGATTCCCATCCCGCCCCCCGGTGTCCATCTTGATCCAAACATCGTACCCGCCGCCGGCGTCAACGCGTCCTATGCCGCAAAACTCGCAGCGGTTGAATCTGTCGCCGAGAGCAAACTCGGAACACCCTACATTTGGGGACACAACGAGGATCGCGGGCAATACGGATTTGACTGCAGCAATTACACAGAATACGTGTTTCACCACGCACTTGGCTACCTCATGACAACATCTAGCAAAGGCCAGTATCTGTACGTCGGTGTCAAGGTTCCACTGAGTGCGATGCGCCCAGGCGACTTGATCGCGTTTGACAGCGGAGCACATGTTGGAATATTCATCGGCAATGGACAGATGATCCAGGAGGGTGGGGGGCTTGGTAAATGCGGTTACTTGCCGCTCACACCAACATCCTATTGGTACCATCACATCTCTGCGGTCAAGCGAATGTTCTAGACTCTCCAAAAGATTTGCCAAAAAGCCGTCGCAACGCATGCATACCCGCGTGCCGCGACGGCTTTTGTCTATTTAGCTGCTGCAAACGCCGTTATCAAGCAAACATCCCCGCAACCCCATAGAGAATTGCCGAGATGGCGCCTGCAATCGCTGTGGAGCGCAGCAGAGAGCGTGCGAGTTTCATGACGGGCAGTTTCATCACCGTTGCCATCGCAACCGTGTTGTCGCTAAGCGGTGAGGCAAAACCGCCCAGTGTCCCGCCGGCAAACACGGCTCCTGCAATCAGCGGCAAGGAAGCGTGCATGGCCAGACCAAGTGTGAAACCAAGCGGCATCATGATGCCCCATGTGCCAAACGATGAGCCGATAAAGTAAGAGAGAATCGATCCCAGAACGAATATGGAAGGCGCAATCAACATTTTTGGGATGAGATGGCCCACGGTTTGTGTGATGTATTGTGAAAAACCCAATTGGGTCGACACGTACGACACTGCCCAGACGAGAAGAAGAAGGACAATGACTGGCATCATCTCGTTGCCTCCCGAGATCGCCCCGATCATCAAACGGCCGATCTCCTGCTTGCGAAACAGATAAAAAACCAAAGAGAGCAACACCGTGATGAAAATTGCGGTGATCATCGCCTTTGCCGCATCTGCGTGCAAAAACGCCTGAAGCACACTGCGCTGTGGCGCACTGCCATTCAGGTAGGTCAACACAAAAGTGAGGATCAACAAGAGGACAATGGGAAAAACAAGGTGCAGGGCGGACGGTTTTGCCCGCTCACTCCATATATCAAGCGGTTCGCGCGGATCGTCTTCTGGGATCGCCGTCACCGCGTCAGGCGCCCCTGACACGACAGGCTCGGGCAACGGCCCGTCTCCTTCATCCGCTGAAATACCGTGCGCACTGCGGCGCACACGGAAACTTCGCAGTGCACCGGCGATGAGGATGACCACTGCAAAAAAATTGAACGGCAGGCTTGTGAGAAAAAACGGATACGCATTTGTCGCGACACCCGCATGTTTGAGCGAGACGGCGAGCAATCCCACCATGTACCCGACAAACGCAGTTCCAATGGGAACAAGACTGATCAGCGGCGTTGATGTCACGTCAATGGCATAGGCGAGATCGTAGGGCTTTATATTCAGCCGCCGTCCGACCTCTTTCATGATCGGCGCGACCGTGATGATGCGAAAGTCAGGCGCCATGAACGTCGCCAGGCTTGAGAGCCACGTGATGGCATAGGCCGAACGCGCCGTGCGAATGCGCGGTTCAAGCCATGTGGCGATACCGTGCACTCCGCCTGTGATGCGGATGAGCCCGACGAGAACGCCAAAGAGATAGAGGAACACGACCAGATGGAGGTTTCCCGTCACTTGCATCTCCTGGTAGAGGTCCGTGAGTGCTTGATCGAACATGTGAAACAGAGAACCTGTCTGCAAAAAAGCACCCGCAAGAAGTCCCGCGATAAGCCCCGGAATCACCTGCCGGGTGATCATGCTCACGGGTATCACAACCGCAAACGGCAATAGCGAAAGCCACCCTGGGTGTATCATCCCATCCCTCCTCACGCAAGTTTTTGCGCCAAAAGGGAAACCTATGCATACTTGGATGGATCACGCAAAGAATGCCCCATCCCGCAAGAGAGGCGATTTCACAACAATGGCTGCTACCAAACAAAAGCGCGGGACGACCCTGGGATGGACAATTGGCACCCTGGCCCTTGGCATCGCATCAGTCTTTCTCTATTACCGCTATCAACACGACGTCTCCCCTTTCATTCGCCACGCAGGAGTCCTGGGGCCGATCACCGCTGTCATTTTGATGGCTATTTTATGTATCATCCCGTTTCCGGCCGAGTTCTTGATGGTCATCGATATGCAGGTGTTTGGCGTCTGGTGGGGTATCCTTTGGGTCTGGCTCGGCGCAATGCTCGGGGCGTGGGTCACGTATCTGATCGCAAAACGCCTCGGCGAGTCGTTTGCGCGGCGGTTCGTCTCGGAGAAGCATCTGAATAAACTCAGCGACATGGTAAAACGCCATGGGGCCATCGGCCTCCTGATGGCGCGCATGATTCCTCTGATCCCATTTGTCGTCCTGAATTATGCAAGTGCCATGCTGCCCGAGGTGCACTTGCTTACCTATCTCGTCACGACAGGCATCGGCATCATGCCGTATGACCTCGGCGCGGCACTGCTTTTTTTAGGCTTTTCGAAACGTTGGCTTGAATGGATCATCGCAGGCGGAGTCACACTTGTTTTGATTTGGCTGATCACACTCTATTGGCAGCACCGCCATCGCGAAGAACGCCGCAAAAGCCAGGTTCACCTCAATAGCCAAGCGCAGCATCCACAAGACCTGCAAGCGGCTCCCCCGCGCGATACCGCGCGACGTTTTCGAGAAACGCGCCGACGACCTCTTCCGTAAGCGACGGACCCGACACGTGCGGCGTGACGGTAACACGGGGATGCGTCCAGAATGGGTGGTCTGACGGCAACGGTTCGACGGTGAACACATCGAGGATCGCACGGCGAAGGCGCTTTTCCTGAAGCGCGATGAGCAGCGCTTCTTCATCCACCAAATGTCCGCGCCCGACGTTTATAAGTATGCTTTCCGGCTTCATCGCGGCGAGCACGCGCGCATCCACAACCCGCTCTGTCTGTGGCGTGAGCGGCAATGCAAGCACGACCGCGTCGCACGACGCGACAAAAGCCTGCCAGTCGTCGGCACCATACTGCGAGTCAAGTCCTACGACAGGCAACTGGCGAAGGCTCAGACCGTGCACGCGCATGGAAAAAGCGCGCGCCATGCGGGCAATTTCGGCGCCAATCGAGCCAAGCCCCGCCACGCCAAGTGTCATACCGCGCAGTGAGCCCGTGCGCTTTTGTTCCCAGGCGTGCCTCTCCTGCGCGTCGCGAAACGCATCATAGCGCTTGATTTCTGCGAGAAGATGAAGAAAGACATACTCTGCCATCGGAGCGCCAAACTGTTCAACAATGCGCGCGACAGGCACCCGCTTCAAAACCCCTGAGCGCGCCGCGTCTTCCACCCCGGCTCCCATCAACTGGACAAACACCGGCAGTGGCTCATCGGCCGCGACGTTTACAAGCAAATCAAACGGATAGCGCCACGCAAAGAGACAGTCAGCCTGCGCCTGAAGCGCCTGCGCCTCTTCTCGATTGCTTGCTGTGATTACCTTTAAATCCGGCGCACGCCGGATGAGTTCTGCCGCATAATTCGCGACGGACGTCTCGTGATAGACAAGAACGGTGCGAACTGCTCGTGCCATGTGATGCCCTCCATCCATGTAAAATTCGAAATGCGCCATGGTTGTCTGGTATGATGAGAAAAACTGAACGCCTTAAGGAGGGACACCATGCCTTACTCGCTTTGGCGCTCCGTGCTTACAAACGGCCTTTTGCTTCTCATCGCAGCCCTGCTTACGAATCTGGCGAGCAGTTTTTTCGCGCAACTTCCCATGTCGATATGGTATCACCATCTCTTGAGATACGGTATTGCGATCCTCTTTAGCCTCATCGGCTTTCGGCTTGTCCGTCGCATCGGTCCGCACGACGTATTTCGCGTTCAACACGGCCAAAGTCACGGCGAGACAGCGCGCGCCATCGAACAGCGGCCCTTGTTGGTCGCGGCGAGAATCCTGCGCTTTGTCGGCTACATTGTCGTTTTGCTCATCGCGCTCAACACATTCAATATCAACGTGCAAAGCCTTTTGGTCGGCGGCGCGCTGACGGGCGTCATCCTCGGCATTGCCGCACAGTCCACACTTTCAAACCTGTTTGCCGGACTGCTCCTGCTCACGCTCCGCCCATTCACGGTCGGTCAGAAGATCAGCTTTCGCTCCTCATTTTTTAGTTCTGTCGAGTACACAGGCGTGGTGATCGACATGAACTGGTACTACACCGTCATTAAAGACCAGGGGCGTGAAGTGAAACTGCCCAATGCGGCGGTAATCGTCTCAGCCGTGGTCGTCCATCACAGTCAGGAGGACCAAAAATTCACGTTTGCCGTCCCGCTCACACTCACGCTTGACTCGCTCACAGAAACGCTAAAAAGGGTTTCCGGGCGCGAACTGCCCACGCGCATCACCGATCTTTCAAGCAGTGGCTATCATGTTGAAGTCACGTGTCCCGCGGATGTTCGTCCAGACCTTTTGCGCTGCGCATTGCTTGAAGCCACGTCTGCGCTTGGGCAAGAAAGCTGAGCTGTTCTTTCGGCAGATCGACAGGAAGTTCCTCAAGCGTGAGAAAGCGAAAATCGTCCACTTCCGCGTTTGCGACAAATGGATCCTGCGCTTCTAACTCACATAAAACAGCGATGTCAAGCGTTGCATACGCCTCCGTGACCGCCAGGATCGCGAGTGGCTTCACGCGGATGCCCGCTTCTTCGCGAAGTTCGCGCAATGCTGTTTCAAATGGCGCTTCGCCCCGTTCTTTTAAACCGCCGGGCAATCGCCAGGCGCCTTTTTTTCGATAGGTGTGGTGCAAGAGCAACCATTTTTCTTCTTTATTAAAGACGACAGCAACGACGCCGACGACATATTTTTTCTTGACAAGATAGATTATCAGGCGCGTGACAAAACCTGGTAAAACTTTCACAAGCTTGATTGTCCATCTCTTTTGCCATGAATCGCCCACCTACAAATTCCACCTTTATGGGGACTGCATGTGGATTGCGCAGGGCATGTCCCGTATACTACTACCATTGCGACAAAACGGCGCGTGAGCGATGTGAGGATTTTTGATTCAGGAGGTTACCTGTGACAAAACGTTATTACAGCGTGCGCGAGGCGAATGAACGCCTTCCTGCGCTGCGCGAACAGATTAAGGAGTTAAAGCAGGCGCGTGAAGAGATCACCATTCGTCGCCTTTCCATCGAGCGAAAAAAGCGGGAGATCAAATCCGTTACGCCAGACCAATTTTTCTTAGAAGAGGCAGAAATAGAATTCATGTTGATTGCGGCGCGGCAGCAGATTGACCACCTTGAGGCGCAGAGCATTTTTATCAAAGACATCGACGCCGGACTGATCGATTTTCTTACAAAGATCGGTGACCGCGAAGGTTATCTCTGTTGGCGAAACGGCGAACCGAGCGTGCGCTTCTGGCACGGGATCGAGGAAGGATTTTCAGGGCGCAAACCGCTTTTTGATCAAGAAATTTGACCCAACAGGGCCACCCGTCTGCGAACAGCCCTTTTGAATTCACCCTCACGGACCTGTCGCGCCCATCGTTTCTGTCTTGCGCGACAGGCGCGCGCGTGCTTTACCCATTTTTTTGTGCAAAATCGCGCAACAAATCGCGCAACGCGACACACGCAGCGTGCGGAACCGCATTATACGTCGAGGCGCGACAGCCCCCGACGGAGCGATGCCCCGCAAGGCCGAGGAACCCTTCCTGCACGGAGCGCGCCACAAACGCTTTTTCAAGTTCCGGCGTCGGCAGGCGAAATGTGATGTTCATGAGAGAGCGGCTTTCTTTTGCCGCGTGACCGCGATAAAATCCTTCACTCTGATCGATCGCGTCATAAATCAGCGCCGCTTTTTCTGAATTGCTGTGCGCAAGTCCGTCGACACCGCCCTGACGCTTTGCCCACTGCAACACGAGCGAGAGGACATAGATGCCAAATGTCGGCGGAGTATTGTAGAGTGAGCGACTCTTTGCATGGGTCTCATAACGCAGCATCGTCGGGACATCCTGCGCTGCATGCAAAAGAAAATCCTTTCTGGCAATCACCACTGTGACGCCGGACGGCCCCAAGTTTTTCTGGGCTCCTGCATAAATCATCGCAAACTTCGATACGTCAACCGGACGAGAAAGGATGTCACTTGACATGTCTGCGATAAGGGGAGTTCCATTGCCCTCTGGCAGCGTCGCCCACTGTGTACCGTAAATGGTGTTATTGCTCGTTACATGCAGGTACGCGTCTGCCTCGTCATAGACGATCTCCTGAAGTGTGGGAACGCGCTGGTAATTTTCCTCGCGGGTGCTCGCCGCGATACGCGTCTTGCCAAAGCGGCGCGCCTCTTCCTCCGCCTTCTCCGACCAGGACCCTGTCAGCAAATAACCCGCCTGTCTATCCTTTGCAAGGAAGTTCATCGGCAGCATCGCAAATTGCAGGCTCGCCCCGCCCTGAAGAAAGAGCACCTCATAATCGTCAGATATCTGCATTAACTCGCGCAAATCACGGATCGCTTGGTCGTGCACATCCTCATAGACCTTCCCGCGATGGCTCATCTCCATGATTGAGAGTCCGTGTCCCTGAAAATCGACGAGATGCTCTCTCACTTCTTCGAGTACTTCTGTCGGAAGCGCTGACGGTCCCGCATTGAAGTTAAACGTATGTGCACGTTGATCTCCCACTCATGGTCTCTCCCTTATTCGCCCATCTCTCTTGTATTCCATGCATTATACTACAAACTCTCCGCAAGCAAAGCAAAAAACCCGGAGCGAACCGCTTCGGGTTGCATTTTTGCCAACACGCTTTACATTGGGCCGCTTCCCGACGAGATTTCCAGACGGTCGACCGCAATGCGACGATAAAACAACTCTCTCACGCGCGTTGCATCCGATTGCAGGTGATGAACACGCACATGGCGCATCATCGCCATCGGAATCACGACCGTTTCGGCAGATCCTGTCGCGAGTTCCATCAGTTTTTGTCTCATTTCATCTGTCATGGCAAGCTCCACATGAAGATGACCGATACGGCTGCGTTGCACGAGGCGTCTCCCCTTTCTCTTTCCCCTACACCATACGTAAAGGAAAGCGGGCTGGTGCCCGTCAGGACCGCCCAAATTGGAAGAAAGGATTGACTTGCCGTTCCTCGCCGATCGTCGTATCAACGCCGTGGCCAGGATAGACAATGGTTTCATCGGGGAGCGGCCACAACACCTCGCGAAGCGCGCGCTCTAAATCAGCCGGATTCGAAAAAGGCAGATCCGTGCGCCCGATCGATCCGGCAAACAAGGTGTCGCCCGAGATGAGCACACCCTCGCGCGCCTCATAAAAAACCAGGCTGCCCGGACTGTGCCCAGGAACCAACAGCGCCGTAAAGCGATACGGGCCAACTTCAATGACCTCGCCGTGCTTGATGTAACGATCGGGCTCGCGACAGGTGACGGTGACACCAAAAAAAGCCTTGCCTCGGTCAGGCGCCGCCTTTAAGACAGGCAATTCATTTTCGTGCGTATAAAGTGCCACGTCATACCTGACGCGCGCGTCGTCATTGCCAAGGACGTGATCGATGTGACAATGCGTATTGATTATCGCCGTAACATGTAACTGATTCTGTGCGATGTACGCATAGACGGGAGACATGTCTGTACTTGAAGGATCGATCAGCAAGACATCGCCGCCCGGAACCCCAATGACATACGTGTTCGTATCAAAGGCGTTCATCGAAAAAGATTGAATGAGCATACATCAGACACCCCTCTCACAGAGCAAAAATGAACTCGTGCACGCCTGCTGGTTATAGGTGTGCCGTATCAAGCACGATCGTCACCGGCCCGTCATTGACGAGTTCAACATCCATCATCGCATCAAACTGCCCTGTTTGCACGATCAGGCCAGATTGCGCCAGCAATTCATTAAAGCGTTCATAGAGTGGCAACGCCTTTTCCGGGCGGGCCGCGTCGATAAAGCTGGGGCGACGGCCTTTGCGCGCATCCGCGTACAATGTGAATTGTGAAACGGAGAGAATGTGCCCACCCACATCAAGCAGGGAGTCATTCATTTTTCCGTCAGGGTCTTCAAAAATGCGCAGATTAAGAATCTTGTCTGCGAGGTACGTCAGATCAGGTTCCGCGTCCGTGTGCGTAAACCCGACGAGAAGCACCACACCTCGGTCAATCTCTCCGACGGTCTGCCCGGCGACCGTAACACGCCCGCGCCGCACACGTTGCAGTACCACACGCATTCTTCCGATCACTCTCCTCTTTGCCCATCTTTCTCTGTGTATCACAAGCACCGTGCTCTATTGAATGACACGTCGCACTGCGTAAATATCCTTGACGCGCTTGATCCTGTCGACAACGGCTTTGAGATGCTCTGTGTTGCGAATCGCGATGCTAAGATGAATCGTCGCCATCTTTCGCGAATCCGCCTTTCCTGTCACCGCCGTGATATCCGTGCGTGTCTCCACCACGGCGTTCATCACTTCATTGATCAAGCCGCGCCGATCAAGCGCCGTCACTTCGATATCCACATTGTAAGCCTGTCCCGCCGTATTGTCCCACTCGACTTCAATGATGCGGTTTCCTTCTTCCACCATCGCGAGAACATTTGGACAGTCTGTGCGGTGCACCGAAACACCGCGACCGCGCGTCACAAACCCGACGATCTCGTCACCTGGAACCGGATTGCAACATTTAGAGAAGCGGATCAAGAGATTGTCGATCCCGCGAACGTGTACGCCGATCGGGGTCTTCGACTGACCGCGCTTTTTTTGCTCACGCTCACGGTCTGCGACAAGCGGCGTCACGGGGAGTTCCCCGATCGAATCGATCACCTCTTCTTCTTTACGCATGCGATCAAGAATACGCGTCATGATCTGCGCCGCAGACAATGCGCCGTGGCCAACAGCTGCAAACAGGTCATCCGGTCTTGAAAAGTTGAACTTCGTCATCGCTTCGCTGAGATGCGCCGCGATTACCGTATGCGGATCGAGTTTATGCTTGGCGATCTCCCGTTCAAGGAGTTCGCGCCCCTTTTCCACATTTTCGTCGCGCCGCTCGCGCTTAAACCACATGCGAATCTTGGCGCGCGCCTGGGAGGATTGCGCAATCTTCAACCAGTCTTGACTCGGGCCATACGACAGCTTTGACGTGAGGATTTCAACGATGTCTCCCGTGCGCAGACGTGTATCAAGTGTGACGATGCGACCGTTCACCTTCGCGCCAACGCAGCGATTCCCCACATCGGTGTGAATGCGATACGCAAAGTCAATCGGGCATGACCCTGCCGGAAGCTCAATCACCTGACCTTTTGGTGTAAAGACGAACACTTCATCCGAAAACAAGTCAACTTTGAGCGTCTCCATAAACTCCTGCGCGTCACGAAAATCCTGTTGCCACTCCACCATCTCGCGAAACCAGGCAAGTTTCTGTGCAATCGAACCGCTCGGGTCATTTGGATCGACACGTGTAGGGTCCTTGCCTTTGTCTGATGCAACCTTCTCGACAGAAACCCTTTCTGTGCCTTTGTCTGACGCTTTCTCCGCATAGCCTTGCTCTTTGTAGATCCAGTGCGCCGCAATTCCGTACTCTGCCGTTCGGTGCATCTCCCATGTGCGAATCTGGATCTCCACCGGTTCGCCGTTTGGTCCAATCACCGTCGTGTGCAGGCTCTGATAGAGATTGGCCTTTGGCATGGCGATATAATCTTTGAAACGTCCCGGAACGGGTTTCCACATCGTATGGACAATCCCGAGAACGGCGTAACAGTCTTTGACTGAATCGACAATGACGCGCACCGCGAACAAATCATAGATCTCGTTGAATTCTTTATGAAGTTCGGTCATCTTGCGATAAATGCTATAAATATGCTTCGCACGACCGCCAAGGTCTGCGTGGACAGAGAGTTCGGCAAGCTTTGAGCGCAGATCATCAATCACCTTTTGCACGTACGTCTCGCGCGCCTCGCGCTTCTTGTCCATAAAATGCGCGATTCTGTAGTAATAGCTTGGGTCAAGGTAGCGAAGAGAGATGTCTTCAAGCTCCCACTTGATCGTGGAAAGACCGAGGCGGTGCGCGAGCGGCGCAAAGATCTCAAGCGTCTCTTCCGCTGTTTTGCGCTGTTTTTCCGGCGGACGATACTTCAGTGTGCGCATGTTGTGGAGGCGGTCGGCCAAACGTATGAGTGCAACCCGAACATCTTTTGCCATCGCCAAAAACATCTTGCGCAAGTTTTCTGCCTGCTGCTGCTCGCGGCTCTCAAAACGCAGTCGTTTGAGCTTTGTCACGCCATCGACAAGGCTGCGAATCTCACCGCCAAACTGATTGGCGAGTTCTTCGTCCGTAACCTTCGTGTCTTCCACCACATCGTGAAGAAGCGCCGCCGCAAGCGTGCGCGCGTCAAGGTGCAGATCCGCCAAAATTTCTGCCACAGCGAGTGGATGTGTGATATAATCCGCGCCCGAGCTCCGCTTTTGTCCATCATGCTGAAGCGCGGCATAGTAATACGCGCGTGTAAGCAGCGCCCGCTCCGACTCATTTAGATACGGCGCTTTCTCAAAAAGCGATGTGACAGGCGAAGACGAATCCGCCGCTTCAAGTTCTATCTCCGAGCTCATCCATCCCAACTCCTACGAATACGTTATGAGCGTCTGAATCGGATACTCTGTCAAAGATTCCCTGCCTTTGAGATAGCCCAGTTCGATGAGAAACGCGAGTCCGACCACCGTGCCCTGCAACTGTGTTACAAGATCGATCACCGTGCGAATCGTCCCGCCTGTCGCGAGCAGGTCATCGACAATAAGGACACGTTCACCCGGCACAATCGCGTCATTGTGGATCTCAAGGCCGTCTTTTCCATACTCTAGGTCATATGTGCGACTGAGTGTTTTAAATGGCAGTTTTCCCGGTTTGCGAATGGGGACAAATCCCACGCCAAGCGCGTAGGCAAGCGGTGCGCCAATGACAAAACCACGCGCCTCAGGCCCCACAACGTGATCGATCTTAAGCTCCCGCGCGTGCTCTGCCAGTTGGTCAATCGCATAGCGAAAAGCCGTTTTATCTCGCAAGAGCGTTGTGATGTCTTTAAAGCGGATTCCGGGTTCTGGAAAATCTTCAATAACGCGAACATAGTTTTTTAAGTTCAATGATCTCGGCACCTCAATGCTTGATAACGTATGCCATCATTATACGCATCCCGCGTCCGCTCTCGCAATTGCAGTCATTTGCCTAGTGGGGCGGTCGCTCATTATAGGGATTGATATGGATCAGCACATCGCGCAGCTCTTCGTGTCTTTCTAAAAGTCGATCTTTTACGCGATGCCCAATGGCGTGTCCCTGCAGAACCGAGATCGTCGGATCAACGCTGATGCGCACCTCGGCGATCCCATAAGGCCCAGACTTTCGCACGCGCAGATCATCAACGCGCAGCACACCGTCCACGTCGCGCGCAGACGCGATCATGCCCTCCGTCGCCCGCTCATCAAGCACCTCATCAAGCAGCAGCTTGTAGGATTCCGCCGCTAATTGATAGCCCATGCGCACGACCACCAGCGCCACGAAGAGCCCGGCGATCGGGTCCGCCAACTCCAAAAGCGGATGGTGCAACCACTCCCCGAACAGCGCGACAGCGATGCCAAGCGCGGCAAAAAGGGACGACCACACATCGGCGCGGTGATCCTTTGCGCCGGCAATCAGCGCCGGTGAATGATCTCGCTTTCCGAGTTTCATCTGCACGCGATAGAGCACCTCCTTGACGAGCGCCGCGGCGAGCGCAACATACAAGGCGACAGCGCTTGGGGCGCTAAGCGGAAGAAAGAAGGTGCGCACGGATGAGTAGACGACTTCAAGTCCCGCCAAGATGAGCAAGATGGCCACGAGGCTTGCCGCGATCACCTCCGCCTTACCGTGCCCGTAGGGATGATCCTCATCGGCAGGTCTGCGCGCGACCTGCACGCCGATGAGCACGGCGATGGACCCAGCAACGTCACTCGCACTGTGTGCAGCGTCGGCGATCAGCGCCTCGGAGTGCGCGACAAAACCAAAAAAGGCTTTGACGAGCGTGAGTACAATATTGATAAGAAGGCTCAAATACGCCTGGCGTTGTGCTGGTTTGTCCACCGCTTCTCCCCCTCTTCACTAGGATGCCTCATTCTGACGAAAAAAAGAACCGGTTAGCAACGGCCACCCGTTGTTAACCGGCAGATAAACTTTGATCAGGCTGCTTTTTGCTCGCGGCGCAGTGAGCGTGAGCGCCAGACCACCCAGATGGGGCTTGCGATAAAGATCGAGGAGTAGGCGCCGCTGATCAAACCGACAAGCAGTGCAAAGCAGAAGTTGTGAATCGGATCGCCGCCAAAGAAATAGAGCATGATCGCCGCAAACAAAACGGTCAACACCGTGTTGATCGAGCGGGTCATCGTCTGCCAAAGCGAGTGATCAACCAATTGTTCCAGATCGGCGAGGCTCTTTAGCTTGGCGCCTTTCAGATTCTCACGGATGCGATCAAAAATAACGATGGTGTCATTGATCGAGTAGCCAACGATCGTGAGCACCGCCGCGATAAAAGGCAGATCCACCGGGATGCGCAAAAGCGCAAACACCGAGATGACGATAAACGCGTCGTGCAAGAGCGCCACAATTCCGGCGATGGCAAAGCGATACTCAAACCGCAGCGCGACATACACCACAATCCCGATGGATGCAAACACGACGGCCCACACCGCGGTTTGCGATTGCTCCTGTGCGATGATCGGAGAAACGGAATCGTACTGCGTTCCTACATAGCCCGGAAAGCTTGTCTTAAACATGTGATTGAGTGTATTTTCCTGTTGAGCATTCAGTTCATAACCAAGGCGGATCACCGCCATGCTGTTTTGCGTTCCGGCGGTGGTGATTGCACTTGCCCCGAGTGGCAGGTTCGCCTTCGCGAAAACGGCGGCAACCGCGCTCGTGTGAAACGGCTGCGTAAACTGCACTTGTACGCGTGAACCTGCCTTAAAATCCGTACCGAGGTTTAGCCCGAACACGAGCATCACAATGAGTCCCGCAACGGTGATCGTACCTGACAATAAGAAGAACCACTTTCTGCGACGAACGATGTCAAACCTCATCGCTTCGCCACCTCCTTTGTCCTTGCGCCGTAGAGCCACGGATTTTTGACGAGGTTGGAACGCGTAAGAAGCATCAGCAGCGACCTGCTTAGAAACACTGCCGTGATGAGACTCACGATGATGGATGCGATGAGCGCAACAGCAAACCCGCGCACAGAGCCTGTCCCATAACCGTACATCACAACACCCGCGATAAACGTTGTGACGTTTGAGTCAAGAATCGTGCGAAGCGCCTTGCGCTGTCCAGCGACGACCGAGGATTGCAGCGATTTACCGTTGCGCAGTTCATCCTTGATCCGCTCATACGTGATGATGTTCGCGTCAACCGCCATGCCGATTCCAAGCACGAGCGCCGCGAGGCCCGTCAGCGTCAAGGTGATCGGGAAGCCTGCAAACACGCCGAGAAGAAGCAGGCTGTAGGCGACGAGCGCGATGACTGCGACAAGCCCCGCGACTCTGTACATGAAAAGCATGAACAAGAAGATGAGAAGAATCGCGAGTGCCCCGGCAAGCAGTGTGGCGTGCAGCGCCGCGCGACCGAGTGTCGGGCCGACCGAAGAAGAAGAGAGTTCGTGCAAAGGCAGTGGCAAGGCGCCCGCGTTAAGCAGGTTGGCCAAATTCTGTGCGTATTGTACGGAAGGCATGTTTGAGATAACCGCTTTGCCGTTTGTAATTACGGATTGAATCGTCGCATTTTGAATCATTTTGCCGTTGAGCCAAATCTCCATCGGCTTGCCTAGATACGTTTTTGTAACGGACGCAAGAAGCGCCGGGTTTTTAAACTGCAGGGACACGTCCGGGTAGCCGTAAGTTGGATCAGGCTCGTACGCCGCGTTGTTCATCAAATCTTTACCCGTCATCAAAACCTTGCCTGAGGCCGATTTGAACTGCAGGTTCGCCTCAGCAGAGAGAAACTGGCGTGCAGCCGTTTGATTGAAGACACCCGCCAACTCGACGCGCACGCGGTTCCCGTTGTCCACCTCGATAAGCGGATCGGCGACTCCAAGGGTATTCACGCGGTTGGTGAGCGCCGAAATCGTCGAATTCAGGTCAGCCGCCGTGATGTTTTGGCCATTTCCAATTTGATAGAGCACGTCAAATCCACCCTGTAGGTCCAGTCCGAGCGGAATCTTGGCGAATAGCTTGGGTCCGACGCTAAAGGTCAGCCCGAAAATGATGATGACAATAAGAATCCAGGTGGTGAAACGACCCCACTTAATCATGATGTCCTCCCGAAACGCGCAATATGGGCAGTATAGAGTATCGCCTGCCGCGATTCAATGGGGCAGGATGTCGCGATAATCTTTGACAGGCAAAACCTTGTATGCATTTTTCATCGTATACGTCATATAGACGTGTGGCTGCAGGCACAGAATGCGGTTGACGAGCGCGTGAAACGACGTGGGGCGCTTCGATTTTGGAAGCGACTGGAAATAATCCCACAGGTCTTCCGGCTGCACCATGCCATAGCCAAGCATGGCAAACTCCTCAGCCTTTTCGCGCAGTAAATGACCGATGTCCGCCGTCCACTCAAGGACGAAAGGTTCCTCTGTTCGTTCATCATCCATCGTTTTTAGCGACTGATTCTCAGACTTTGTCTCCCGAGAGGCTTGATTGGCGCCAAACCCTTGCGACGAATCGGAGGCGATTTTTTCGCATAAAGTATCGTTTTCCTTTGAGCCTTCTGCAAAACCCTCACTCTGACCTTCCACCGCTGACTCACTCGAAGCGCCCTGCGGAGACTCCACAGCGAAAAGGCCCGGTACATCGCCGTGGACAGGCACATTCATCCCACTCTCCATCGCCTCTGTGTAAAGGTTTGCCGCATCTACTTCATCATGCCCCAACAAGTCTTTCGCAACACACGCAGAGATCGATGCAAGGGTTGTGCCGTCTTCAATCTCATCCTCGTCTGCACGGACCGTAAGCGTAGTCTGCGCGTTCATATCCGCAAAAACAGCTTTGCCCACGGACGTTTCTGGAGTGGAATATTGCATCTGTTTACCGGATGCCTCTTTTTCGGCCGTCTCAGTCGCATGTGCAAAAATTTCTTCCAATAACCCGACAATTTCGGCTTCCACGGCTTCCACGGCTTCCACGGCTTCCACGGCTTCCACGGCTTCCACGGCCACGCTGGTTCGACGCACGTGTGAAGATCAGACGCTTTCCTTGCGGAAGTTCCTCTTCATGCGCAGGTTTATGTACGCCCATCCATTGATCTTCCTGCTTCAATGCATCCAATTGATCGACCTGGTCCTCACACGCTCGCGATGCTTCGTTTTTCGATATTTCCCCACACAAATGCTGAGCCTGATCCTTGTCACGCCCAAAAATTTTCAATACGCCACGCGTTTGATCCTCGTTGGCCACTCGCCAACCTCCTGTAACACCGCTCGTCCTCTTCAGGCATATTTTCTCATTAGACACGCTGTGACGCAACCTCTTTATTCATCGTGGCGTGCATCGTGCCACTTACGTCACAAAATCATGGCTAGGACGGCGCTTTAAGATAAAATCCAGCAACCATCCCACTGTCTATTTGCTTGGTGTAATGGGTGAATCAAAAATTCGAGCCGGAGATGACCACACCATACGTGTCTCCTTTAGCGAAGGGGAGCGCTGTTTTCTCTTTGCAAAAGAAATTCCCGCAGACATTTTGATGATTAACAAATGGTGTATACGTTGTTCTACCCCGTCCCATGAAATGAGTGCTCACTGCAGCTAAACGTCTCGCTGTTGGCCGCTTGTTGCAAAGAAATCATCGTCCACAAATCATGAACCTCGCACAGCCCCTCTGGACTAACCCTAAACGTAGACGCATACGCTCAATGGACAGCCATTCCATAGAGACCTATGCTTCTCGCCGTCTCTGCCCATAAAACATCATCGATTCCGCTTCAAGGAGGTTGCCTTGTGAAGCGCCAATCTTTTATCGCCGGAACATCCATCCTCATCGCCGCGAGTCTCATCACGCGATTGCTCGGCTTTGTCTACCGCATTGCACTCACAAGACTGATCGGATCCGAGGGAATCGGACTCTTTCAGATGGTGTTTCCCATTCTCACCCTTGTGCTCACCATCGTCTCAGCAGGCATGGGCACCGCCATCTCAAAACTCGTCGCCGAATCGCTCGTGACAGGAGATCGCACGCGAATCCGGCGCGTCATGCGCTATTCCTTTTTCATCACATCAATCCTGGCTGTCATCTTTACCTGGATCATGCTGCGCTACGGAAAAACGATCAGCCTTCATATGTATACAGACAGACGCGCGTACTATCCTTTGATCACACTGACTCCAGTCATCGGAATCATCGCCATCTCCTCCGTGTTGCGCGGCTATTTCCAAGGCTTGCAGCAGATGAGCATCCCATCCGTCGCATCCATCATCGAGACGTTGATTCGCATTGTCGGCGTTTGGATCATCGCAGCCCTTTCGCTCAAAAAAGGAATTGAATACGCTGCCGCAGGCGTTTCTGCCGGCATGATCCTCGGCGAACTCGCGGGTTGTCTCTACATGTATTACGCATACCGCCGCTACGCTTCCGTCAACAAACTGGACTTGCCAGAACCACCACAGAATCACTCTGTTGCAGCCATCAACCATAACCAAGGGCAACGCTCACCGGAAAAAAAAGATGTCAACCCATCTGGCGAACTTCCCGCGCAAACGATGCTCGCCCTGCTGCAACTCGCGATTCCCGTGACCTTCAGTCGCCTAATCGGTTCGATTGCATTTGCGCTTGAGCCCATTCTCGTGATGCGCGCATTGCTGACGGCCGGTCTCACCGCAACCGTCTCCACAAAGCTGTACGGCGCATACAGCGGCATGGCCATTCCGCTTCTCGTCTTCCCAACCGTTTTCACCTATTCACTCGCCGTGCAACTCGTCCCATCCATTTCCGAAGCGGTGGCATCAGGAAGACGCGGCACCGTCGCGCGCCGCTTGACCCAATCCTTTCGCATCACCGCGCTTATTGGATTCCCAACGTCGCTCATGCTCTTGCAGTTTGCGACACCTCTGTGCACCGTGATCTATGCCCAGCCAAAAGTCGGCCACATCCTCGCCATCATGGCTCCAAGCGGTTTTCTCCTTTATCTGCAAGGACCGCTCTCAGGCATCTTGCAGGGGATCAATCGCGCCTCCACTGCCATGCGCAATTCACTGATTGGCTCTGCCGTCAAGCTTCTCATCATCTATCTGTTTGCTTCGACGCCATCCGCCAACATAAACGCCGTTGCCTGGTCGCTCACAATTGCTGTCTCTCTTACAACCCTCTTGCACATGATTTCTGTTCATCGAGCCATAGGTTTTTATGTCGACCCGCGCGACACTGCAAAGACACTGTTGTGCACGATTCTCATGGGCGTGAGCATGCATGTGCTTTGGCCCATCTACCAAACGGTGATGCCACGCTCCATTGCACTGAGCGCACTGCTTTTCACAGGCCTTTTGATCTACATCATTCTCTTGCTCATTACGCGAACAATTACTGCAAACACGCTAGCGCGCCTGCCAGGCGTCGGTCGACCGCTCTCGCGCGTGGCGCGCCTGATCCCGTTTTCACGATAGCACCATCGTGCAGCTATAACAGCGTGTCGTCTCCTGGCTTTTGCAGGTCGTCCATGCGATCTACATGAAGTTTCACACCATCCCACGAAGCGTAAAAGACATGCTCTACTTTCTTTACACCAAGTTCATGAAGCTCTTTAAGAAGCCACTTTCTGGTCTTGCCGATCTGCTCTAATTTGTCATGATCAAGATGCCCATCAACAATCAGGGACACGGGCATCTTCGTTTTTGCCACCCGCACACCCATATCCTGTGCGGATGCAGGCATCTTTTCCGCCTTTTCAAACACAGACAATTTCCCCGACGTCTCAAGAATGGCAAACTCGACGTCCGCCACATTGGCAATGTTTTTCTCGCGCAGTTGCATCAACAAATCATTCATGTTGTAGCGTGTGCGCCGCATCTCTTTGTCATTGATCTCACCATTAGCCACGAGTACGGTTGGACGTCCTTCAATCAGATCATGAATTTTTCGATTGCGCATCGACAAAAAGGACATGCCAATCTGGAACGCCACAAGATACATGATAATGAGTGCGCCATGCCAGATCGGCAACCGCAAGTCTTGAAGCGCCATCGCGGAAACCTCTGCGATGATGATCGAAACGACAAGATCAAAAATGGATAATTTTCCAATTTCACGTTTCCCCATCATACGCAAAGAGAGAAGAACCATAAAATAAGTAAACAGTGTGCGAACCAAAAGATGCAACACAATCACGCGCAGCACTCCCGCCATATAAAATCAAGCTTACAAATGAATATAATGTCTAAATAAAGCGTGTCCACGAAACGCAAAAATAATCTGCCCCCGATCGAGCACATGCTGTGCGATCCCTTTCCTCTATCCTGCTTGTAATTCTTCGTGAGCTGTTTTATGATGAATGTGACAAAAATGGGTGATGGAGCTCACCCAAACTGCCCTCACCAAGGGATAATGGCTCCTGCGAATCGCATTTCTATTCGCAGGAGCCATTTGAATTTTTGAAGGAGGTTGTGATGATCGTGGGCATCTTCCCAATGATCCTACTCGCATTCATAGCGATCGTATTTCTCGGCATACCGCTTGGCGGATTCATCTACCTTTTTGTCTTATCTAAAAAGCCCCAGCACTCTGTCGTCCGGGCTCATCCGTATTTAGGATGGTTACGCTATATTCTCGAGAAACTCGGACCCGAGTTTCGGCAGTATTGGTTTGACGGCGACACCGACAGCAAGCCTTTTTCCAGAAATGAATTTTTATCCGTCGTATTCTCAAGCAAATATCGCACAGATTTAATAAGCTTTGGCGGCAAAAGGGATTATGATGCTCCAGGGCTTTACTTGTCCAATCACCTTTTTCCAACCCTAACAAACGAGTTGCATGTTGATAACACCGAGAGTGTGGAAGGACACAGATACCAAATCATCCGTGAGGGTCTCTTCACGCGACATGAGAAAGTAATGCATGAACAGGCAAAAAAATGGCTTCTTCAGGTCCAAGATTCCATCGTGATTGGAGAACACCTCAAACATCCATGGGTTCTCAGAGGCATGTTTGGCGCTTCGGCAACATCTTATGGTTCAGTTGGAGAAAACTACATTCTGTCAACAGGTACCGGAGCTTTTATGGCTGGAGGTTCTTGGATCAATACAGGTGAGGGCGGTGTCGCACCAGAGCATCTTATGAGTCATGTTGATGTTGTTGCGCAAATTGGTCCAGGTCTATTCGGATTTCGAGATAATGATGGGAATTTTTCACTTGAGGAGTTCCAAAAAAAGGCTGAAGAAGAGCATATAAGAGCATTTGAATTAAAATTTCATCAGGGCGCTAAAATCCGTGGGGGTCATTTAGAAGGCACAAAAGTGACAGAAAAAATCGCCATGATCCGCAAGGTGCCCGTAGGGAAAACGATCAATTCCCCCAATCGCTTTCCATTTCTCAAAGACGAAAAAGATGCGTTGCTATTCATCCGCCAATTGCAAGAAAGAGGAGGAAAACCAGTTGGCATTAAACTGGTCGTAGGCAACGCATTACAACTGGAAAATTTTTTCCAGACCATGCTTCAATTGGATATCTATCCTGATTTTTTGACGGTAGACGGCAGTGAAGGTGGTTCGGGAGCGACTTTTAAATCCATGGCGGACAGCGTAGGGCTCCCCTTGTTTCCAGCTCTCATCATGGTCGATGATGCAGCGCGAAGTTTTGGCATTCGCGATCGGATAAAAATTTTTGCGTCAGGGAAATTGATCAGTCCGGACAAAGTTGCCATCGCACTCGCTTTAGGGGCTGATTGCGTTAACTCTGCGCGAGGCTTTATGATGGCTAATGGTTGTATCATGGCTATGCAGTGTCATACAGGCAAATGTCCGACAGGCATCACCACAACCGACCCCAAGTATCAGTCTGCCTTAGTGCCTGGCGAAAAACAGTGGAGAGTCATGAATTATATTTTACAGGTGCGAGAGGGTGTTTTTGCACTTGCAGCCGCGTGTGGATTAAAAAGTCCTCGGGAGTTTACGCGGGAACATGTTGTCTATAAAAATGATCACGGTCGATCCGTTCGAATCTCCGAATTATTCCCATACCCAAAAGCAGGGCTTCATTCTGTGCCAACACAAACCGAGGAAATCAGTTAATACGAACCACCCATCGCGCAGATGAGACACGAAGATACGACCTCACAATGGAGTTTTTAGTAAGGAGAAATGGAAGTGCGCATTCGCGGTAAAGAGAAGGTACCCGCATTACTACAAGAGGCATCCGCCTACCTGCTCGATGCAAATCAGCCTGCCAAAGATCAGTGGCCGGCGCTGCAACAAGCAAACTGGACAGTGAAAAACATAGAAATCGGTTCAGGGCGAGGAACATTTCTTGCAACGATGGCACAGCGAAACCGCGACCAGCTGTTTCTTGGCGTCGATCTCTATATCCCGATCGTTGCGCGTGCGGCGACACTCTTGCGCGAATATGCTTGCCCAAACGCAAAACTGGTGTGCATTCACGCAGAACGCCTTCCCGATTTTCTCGCGCAGGTCACCTTTGACCGACTGTTTCTCAACTTTTCAGACCCTTGGCCACGGCGGCGCAATGACCGCAAGCGATTGACTCATCCGCGCTTTCTTGAGCGATACCGCTCCTTTTTGAGGCCAGGCGGCATTCTTGAATTTAAAACAGACAACCTTCCGCTCTTTTTGTACAGTCTGCAGACACTCGCGGCGAGCGACTGGACAATCCTAGAAGAAACGCGCGATCTTACGCTTGTCACTGATGACGACAAAGCGTGCGAAGGTCGCTATGTAAAGACGGAATACGAGCAAAGGTTCCGGGCGCTCGGGCAACCGATCCATCACCTCGTCGCACAGTCACCGCAAACAGAATAAGATTTGTGCGGCTAAAGTCATACACCTCGGCACATGGGCATATAGATGGGACAAACCCTCGAAATCAAAGAGAATGGCCCGATCCCGCCTGGAGGTGGACTGGTGAAAGCAAAGCTTTGGCCTCAATTCCGCAGTGAAGTAAACGGCTCACCACTGGTACACGGTGTCATCGTCGCATTTATCGCATTTTTAATTCTGACGCTCATCATGGCGGGCGTTTATACGTGGTCGAACCTGTCCGAAGCGTCACTCCCTTACACTGCATACACCATCAACGCGCTCTCCTCCTTGGCAGGCGCGCTCGGTGCGGCGCGAAGTGCCGGAATGCGGGGATGGTATTACGGATTTGTCACCGCCATGATCTTCAGCGCCGTTCTCGCGCTTGTCGGCAGTCTGGTCGATTTTAGCGCCACCTTCCAGTTGGAGACCATCTTGCGCATTCTTTTGCTCGGTCTGATCGGCGCTTTCGGCGGTGTCATCGGGGTCAATTTGAAGCGCTCGTCATAATCCTCGCACGTGCCACACCGAAAAAAAGACCTGTCTGCGCGCGCAGGCAGGTCTTTTTTTCGGCAACTGGTTCACTCTTGCGGAACAACGCGACTGATCGCGCTCTTTTCAAACGTCAGCTTCGCGTTTCCATCAACCGCAATGGTCACCGTTTGACCTTCAATCGCAGTCACTGTTCCGTGAAGTCCGCCAATTGTCACCACTCGGTTTCCAACAGCGAGACTCGCCATGAGATTATTTCTCTCTTTTTGGCGTTTTTGTTGCGGCCGAAGAATGAACACATAGAGAATTCCCAGCAAAAACAAATAAGGAATCAACGCTTCCAATTGTTTTACAGTCATCTGTTACCCCTCCACCTGATACCCGTAATTTTCAAAAAATGTCTTGCGCAGTGCGAGCAGTCGATCTTCTTCAATCGCAGTGCGAATCTGCGCCATGAGCGTCACTAAAAAATGCACATTGTGATACGATGTGAGACGAATCCCGAACGTCTCTTCCGCTTTGAGAAGATGTCTTATGTACGCGCGCGAATAGTTTTTGCACACGTAACAGTCGCACGCCTCATCAAGTGGCGTATAGTCCCGCGCATTCGCGGCATTTTTAAGTACGAGTTTTCCGCGCGATGTAAACACGGTTCCATTGCGGGCGATTCGCGTCGGCAAAACACAGTCAAACATGTCAATGCCGCGTAAAACACCCTCAAAGAGATCATCCGGCGAACCGACACCCATGAGATAGCGGGGGCGATCCTTTGGCAAAAAGGGCGTCGTAAACTCCACCATCTCATACATGAGCGGTTTTTCTTCGCCCACACTGAGTCCCCCAAGCGCGTAGCCGGGAAAATCGAGCGCCGTGATCTCTTCAGCTGCACGCGCACGCAAATCGCGAAACATTCCTCCCTGTACGATGCCAAAAAGCGCCTGGTCTTCCGTTCGCCCATGCACCGTCTGACAGCGCTTTGCCCACCGCGTTGTTCGCGCAAGTGAATCTGCGACGTACTCACGCGTTGCCGGATAGGGCGGGCACTCATCAAACGCCATGATGATATCTGCGCCAAGCGCATTCTGGATCGCAATCGACTCTTCTGGGCCGATAAATAGCGGAGCGCCCGAGATGTGCGAGCGAAAGTGAACGCCTTCTTCTGTAATCTTGCGCTTCGAGGAGAGACTGAAAACCTGATAACCGCCGCTGTCCGTCAAAAGTGCGCGCGGCCAATTCATGAAGCGATGGAGCCCTCCTGCCTCGCGTACAATCTCCTCACCAGGGCGCAAATGAAGATGGTACGTATTGGACAGAATGATTGACGCACCCGTTTGCATGACTTCTTCCGGACTGAGCGTTTTCACCGTGGCCTGTGTTCCCACAGGCATGAAAACCGGCGTCTCAATGACTGCGTGTGGCGTGCTCAAACGGCCGCGACGCGCCATGGAATCCGCGCTCTCTTTGAGCAATTGAAACTGAAGCGCTGACAAAAAATGTTTCTCCCTTCCCTTGCCCAAGACGTACCAGATCCCTATTGAACAAAACCATTACAAAATCAGCATCGCATCGCCAAAACTAAAAAAGCGATACTCATGCTCCACTGCGATGCGGTACGTCTCAAGCAGCCGCTCCCGACCGATCAGCGCGGCGACCAGCATCATAAGCGTCGATTGCGGCAAATGAAAGTTTGTGATCAGGCCCTCTGTGACGCGCAACGGCTCGTTCGGATGGATGAAGATATCTGTGAAGCCTTGGATTGATCCGTCCTCAGCGACAGTCCCGTAATTCCGCCACGCAGATTCAATCGTGCGCACAGACGTCGTTCCTACGCAAATCACGCGCCGCCCCTCTGCCTTCGCCCGTTCGATCGCTTGTTTTGTTTCTGCAGGAATGCGAAACCACTCTGCGTGCATCGTGTGTTTCTCCACATCCTCGACTTGAACGGGACGAAACGTGCCAAGGCCTACATGTAGTGTGACAAACGCTCGCTCGACTCCCTGCGCCGCAAGGGATGAAAGCAACTCGTCTGTAAAGTGAAGTCCTGCCGTGGGTGCTGCCGCCGATCCCTTTTCCCGCGCGTAAACCGTCTGATAACGCGTGCGATCTTCGAGGCGTTCATGAATGTAGGGTGGAAGCGGCATCTCACCGAGTGTTTCAAGAAGGGCATCCCACATCTTTGCATCTGTATCAAATGCGATGTGGCGTACCCCATCCTGCCCTTCGCCAATGACCGTTCCTGTGAGCGCCCCGCCGCCAAAGCGCAAGCGTTGACCTGATCTGATACGCCGCCCAGGTTTAACCAGCGCTTCAAAATGCACTGGATTTTGAAGCGGCCTCAGCAATAAAAGTTCAACGGCCCCGCCCGTCCCTTCCTTTTCACCAAACAAGCGCGCGGGGATCACACGTGAATCATTAAAAATAAGTAAATCTCCCGCGCGAAGATAGTTACCCAATTCATAAAAACGGGCATGCGCCAAGGTTTGTTCCTTCCGATTAAGAACAAGCAGGCGAGAATCCGACCGTTTTTCTAGCGGGGTTTGCGCAATCAGGTGCGCGGGGAGTTCATAATCAAAGTCTTCCGTCTTCACATTCACACCGCCTCTTGCACATGCACTATACCATAGGTTCACGGGGAAGCAAAAAGACGGTTGATCAGCGATCAACCGTCTCCGCCTGTATCATGGTGGTGATGTTTTTTTCTTTGTTCCCGTGAAGCGTGCTGCTGGTCTCCTTGCCCGGCGGCACTAAAACCGTCTGTCGAGGATGTCAGAGGTGGTATGCCTTGCCCGCTCGCCCCTGACGACTGGCCAATCGGCGGCAGCGGCGGCAGCGACAGTCCACCTTGCCCGCTGAAAGTCATCGATACGCCCGGCGAGTGATCCTCCCCCGCTCCTGAACCGTCCCCCGCAGGTTGCCGCCTGTCCTTGCTCTTTGTGCGTCCGTCACCTTCCTGCGCATGCGTGCTAGGCAAGTCGATGAAGTGCGGCGCAATGCTCACAACAACGCGACCAGGCGTCAGACCCTGCTCACGCTGCGCAGTGCCGTCCCCCTGAATGGGAGATTGCCCATCCGCCGTCTTGCTGTAACCTTGTGAATCAGAACCACCCCGTGCCCCTCTATTTTCTTGAGAGTTCGGGTTCCCATCTAAATTGCCATGGGTCTTATCACGGGCATCTCCGCGCAAATGCTTCTCCGTCTCACCCGGACGATGTCCATCCGTCACAGGAGGAAGCGGCGGCAATAGTGCAGGGAGTCGCGACTGCAAGGATCCCGCGTCTGATGACGGCTGGGTTTTTGTCTGATCTGAAGAAGGAGGCTTTGTCCCATCCGCCGTTTTGCCACGCGCATGCTCCGTATGGGTGTCGCGCGATTTGTGCGAGGTACTTTGCGGCTCCAGGTTCTCGAGTGGCGGCAGCGGTGGCAGTGGCGGCGCTGCAGCTAAAACCTCACCTTTAAGCGTATTCTTTGTTGCATCATTTTTGAGATGAGCGGTCACCAGCTTCAAAACGTGAGGCAGTGTCTTGTCACTGCTCACCGTCTGTACAATGCGATTGGCCACCTTTTGTCCTCCGACAGCAGGTGAGAGGGCGCCTGATTCAATTTCTCGCCACGAGACGTGCAGGCCGCGCCTGCGCGCCTCAACATAGAAAGCGAGTCGCCCAGGTGAAACATGCAGGCGCTGCGCCAAACGCCAGAGTGACGGAGATGCGATAAAGGAAGCGACAAACACCTGCCGCTTTCCAACCGTCGAGCGGATCGACGCATCCGTCAGAGACAAAAGGCTCTGCAGTTGCGTACTTGTCACATGGTTGCCTGCCGTCGATGTGACGATCACCGAACTGAGCGCATGGAGATAACCGAGTGAAGAAATTTTCTTCAGATAGCGCTCTACCGCAATTTTAATCGGCAAATGCACGAGATGAAGGCCTCGCAACGCGTGCGCGCCGTCTGCATCGAGTGACGCGACACCAAGCACGATGTTCTGGTTGGATACGGAAAATTGAACACTCGGGTTGATATCAATCGACAGGTACGCCGTGGGTTTCGCAAACGCCGGCATCAGTTGCGAGAGCGAGAGAAAGGCAACGAGCAAAAACGCCGCCACAGCGCCAAAAGCGCCAGTTCCCCTGCGCAAGCGCCTGCGAGCCCGCATCTGGGTGATCGCTCCGTCAATCAGCGTCGCCGGGATGTCAATTCTTTCGCCAATCTGCATGGATGGCGTGCGTGCAATTCTCTCAAACCGCGCATCAGGAGTCATGATCACAGCTGTCGCATCGTCCGGGAAGGACATGATAAACGCCCTCATCTCAGTTCCTCCCCCACAAAACTTTGCAACATCTCATAATCCCCTAGCAAAAGAACGGCGACTGCAATAATGTAGCGTCTCTGTCGCTCAAGCGTCTTTCGACTGACATCAACGAGTGGTTCTAACTGTTTTAAAGGAAGTGTCCCAGACGCCAAAAACATTGCGCGCAACGCTTCCGTTTTGGCAACCATACGCGCGGCGTGCACCGCGTTTCGTCGAGCATCATCATGTTTCGGACAAATATCTACCAGTTCATTCATATCAATGCCAAAGCGTTGAAGTTCTACGGTATATCGCGCAATCTCTTCCGCACGGTTTCGCGTCTCCTCATCGACTGCGTGTTGCATGAGCGCTGTGTCATTCTCAACTGAATTGTACACATCTCCCTCATCGTCAACCTCATCGAACGCTGCAAATGGAATCTCGCGCTGCTTTGATCTCGCTCGAAAATAGTCGATGAGGCGGCGCTTCATAACCGTTTCGGAAAACGCGACAAAACTGCCCCGATCCGATCGATAGGCGTCAATCGCTTCATTTAATGCGAGCAAGGCCATCTGAAATTCTTCATCCGACTCGCCGATTTTTCGTCCGCACGCATCTTTTGCGACGCGCAGGACAAATGGTTGAAACTGCCGCAAGAGTGCGTCACGCGCAAGTCGATCACCTGCTTTTGCATCTTCCAGCAGACTCAGGAGCTTTGTCGCATCACCGGTCGGATTTCTCCGAAACGGTATCCGGATCACGTATCGAACCCCCTTTTGCATGGTTCGTGAAACGGGCGTTTTTTCTGTCCGTAGCCTGTTTCCCGTCGTTCAAAGTGATCTGTCACGCCTCAGTGACTGGTTTCACGCGACCTAGATGAGCATAGGCGGCGGCCGTCGCCTCACGCCCGCGCGCTGTGCGCGAGAGAAGTCCAGACTGTAAAAGATAAGGTTCATAAACGTCTTCAAGCGTACCGGCATCTTCCCCGATCGAGGCGGCCAGCGTCTCAAGGCCGGCCGGCCCCCCGTGAAAGCGATCGATCAGGCACAGCAAGATGCGATGATCCAACTCGTCAAGCCCAAACGCGTCAACCTTCATCCGCGTTAGCGCCTCCACCGCAAGCTCTTGATCGATCCGCCCGTCTCCGATCACTTGCGCAAAGTCGCGCACACGCCGCAGCAAACGGTTCGCAATGCGCGGTGTACCGCGCGAGCGTCGCGCGATTTCATGAGCGCCTTTTGTATCGATCTCGACACAAAGGATTGCCGCCGCGCGAAGCACAATGCGTGACAGATCTTCCACCGGGAAGTAGCGGAGATTGAGCACCACGCCAAAGCGATCACGCAGGGGCGCTGACAAAAGCCCGGCGCGCGTCGTCGCACCAATCATGGTGAATGACGGCAGATCCAGCCGCAATGCCCGCGCGCTTGGCCCTTTGCCAAGCATGACATCCACCGCGAAGTCTTCCATCGCCGGATAGAGCACCTCTTCAACTGTGCGCGGCAGGCGATGGATCTCATCGACAAATAATACATCGCCCTCCTGAAGACTTGTCACAAGCGCCGCCAAATCGCCCGCGCGCTCAATGGCAGGACCTGACGTCACGCGGATGTTGACCCCCAGCTCATTGGCGATGATGTGTGCGAGGGATGTTTTCCCAAGGCCAGGGGGACCGTAAAAAAGCACATGATCAAGCGACTCTTTGCGCTTGCGTGCAGCGTCAATGTAGATGCGCAGGTTTTCTTTGACCGCATCCTGCCCGATGTACTCGCGCAAAAAGCGCGGACGAAGCGTCTCTTCCCGCGCGTCCTCCTGAAGCATTTCTCCCGCCACAATCCGCTCGTTCATCGCGCACCTCGCTCACTGAGTACTCTGAGTGCCGCCTTTAGCGCGTCTTGCAAAGACAAATCTCCCCACGCATTGATGTATTGTGCGAGCACGCGTTCAATTTCGCGCTCTGCGTAGCCAAGCGCCGAGAGCGCCGCGCTCAACTCGGCGTATACGCTCGAATGACTGGCGTCTGCCGCGAGTCGTCGCTCCGACTGTATTTGTCCACGGCGCGCTCCATCAAGCAAGTCGTTCACCTTGTCTTTTAGTTCAAGCACGATGCGCCCTGCCACTTTCGCACCGACGCCCGGCGCCGCCGTGAGCACCTTTGTCTGTTCGTAAACGATCGCTTGAACAATCTCGTCTGTTGCCATATGGCTCATCATCTGAAGGGCCAGTCGCGGACCAATCCCGCTCACGGTCTGCAGACGCAAAAAAAGCTCCCGATCTGCTCGCGCCACAAAACCATAAAGAGTCATCGCATCTTCCCGCACGTGATGGACAGTGTATAATTTTTGCATCGTATCCATAGAGAGCGCGTCAAGATCGCGCTTCGGCAAAAAAACGCGGTACCCAACGCCTGCCACATCAAGAATGACCGCATCCGCCTCGCGCTCAGAGACACTGCCAACGAGATGTGCGATCATGTCCATTTCCTCCTTGTGGCCTTCGTCTGCGGCACGAGCGTGGAGGCTTGCTGTGCAGACGCCTGAACGCGCGCCATGTTCTCGTTATAAACGGCAAAGTGCGCATGCGTAATCGCTACTGCCAGCGCATCTGCCGCGTCATCTGGCTTTATGATATCGCGCAGTGACAAAAGAACCTTGACCATCTCCTGCACCTGCTTCTTGTCGGCGCGCCCATACCCCGAAACCGCCTGTTTCACCTGAAGCGGCGTGTATTCGCCGACACGAAGCCCCGCTTTTTGCGCGGCGAGCAACACCACACCGCGCGCCTCTGCAGCCGTCAGCGCCGTCGTCACATTGCGCGCAAAAAATAGCTGTTCTACGGCAAACTCTTCTGGCGCGTGCTTGTGGATCAGCGTCACTATCGCGTCATAAATCGCAGCGAGACGCTCTCCGATCGGCGTTTTCGGCGATGTCTCAATACACCCCGCCTCCACCATTCGATACGAATGTCCCACCACATCGATCACGCCAAACCCCGTGCGGCCAAACCCCGGATCGATTCCTAAAATCCGCATGCTTCACCTCCAGTCTCCCGTTTGCAGCGCTTGCTTTCATCACGCACCAGGAAAAACGGCATTCGTATACAGGTGATCCACATCATCGTGTTCTTCAAGCAGTGTGAGCAGCGTCGCCGCCCGCTCCTGCTCGTCATCCGAGACGTTCGACAAAACGTTCGGCACGTACATAACCTCTACCGACAACGGTTGCAACCCTTTTGCGACGACGTTTTTTTCAAGCTCCGACAGTGACTCGGGCTCTGTATAAAACACGCATTCATCCTCATCTTCCTGCATATCATCCGCGCCTACCTCAAGTGCGATAAGCGTAGGATCCGCATCACCCAAAAGTTCGTCGCGCGCAATCCGCACGACGCCTCGCCGCTGAAAACACCATGCGACACAGCCCGATTCGCCAAGACTGCCACCGTGCTTTGAAAAGAGGTGACGGATTTCTGCAGCCGTGCGATTGCGATTGCTTGATGAGATTTCAAGCAGTACCGCAAAACCGCCTGGACCATATCCCTCGTACAAAAAAGTTTCGAGGTGCATCCCGTCAATCATTCCTGTCGCCTTGGCGAGCGTGCGCGCAATCGTGTCGCTTGGCACGCTGTTTTCTTTGGCCTTCTCAATCGCCACCTTCAGTGTGTAATTCACATCTGGATTGGCGCCGCCGCGCTTTGCCGCCGCATAGATGTCCCTGCACAGCTTTGTAAAAAGCTGTCCGCGCGAAGCGTCCTGCTTTCCTTTGCGATGCGCGATATTCTTCCATTTCGAGTGTCCAGCCATAAAACGTCTCCTTACATGCCCCAGTCGCGCGGATAGAGAAAATCGATGCCAATCGTGCGGCTGGAGAGTTTTGCGATGATGGGCGGCACGCGTTTATAGTGATTGAGGCGAACCCGCCGCATCACCGCTTCAATCAACTCCGGAGCAAACCCGAGCCCCTCAATCTCTGCGCGCGTCTGCCAGCGGTCAACCCATTCGTGCAAAAGCGCATCCGCCTCATCATACGTAAACCCCAGTTCATTCTCATCCGTCTGCTCTTCCCACAAATCGGCCGACGGCGCTTTGCGCAAAATGGCGTCAGGCACACCCAATTGCATCGCAAGCGCACGCACCTGCGATTTATAGAGATCACCGATGGGGTTTACAGCAGAACCGAGATCCCCAAACTGTGTGCCATAGCCAAGCAGCAGTTCCGTTTTGTTGCTCGTTCCAAGTACGAGCGCGCGATAGACTGCAGCGTGATCAAAAAGAATCGACATGCGTTCTCGCGCCATCTTGTTTCCACGTCGCAACAGACTCGCAGACGGATCGCGCGAAAAATAGGCGTCGATCTGCGGTGTAATCTCGACCAAATCCGCCTTTAAGCCCAACTCAGAAATGATCGCCTGCGCATCGCGCAAACTCGCCGGGCTGCTCAACCGATAAGGCATGATCACAGGATGAACGCGCTCTGCACCGAACGCCTGTACCGCAAGATACGCGACAAGCGCTGAGTCAATGCCACCAGACAATCCGAAGACGACATCGCGAAACCCTGTCTTTTCAACTTCATCGCGCAAAAAGTCGACGAGAATTGGAGCGGCCGCGCGCACACTCTCGCGCAAGCGGGCAAGCGTCTGCAAAACGTGAGGGTGAAGGTCAGCGTTCATCCGTTTTCCCTCCCCGCGCGCAGTGCCTGTTTCATCCGCCGCAAGGCGCTCTCTGGGTCCTCATCGCGCAAAAACGGTGAGCGATAGCGCACACTGCGCAACTGCGCTTCATTCAAGTCGGCGAGATGCAAGCCTTCTTTGTCATCCTTAACTTCAAAGAGAATCTCTCCATCCGGTCCCGCCACAAACGAATGCCCAAAAAAGTGCAGTCCATCCTCAAACCCCGTGCGGTTTACAAAAACGATAAACGTCGTAAAAAGCTGCGCGTGCGTCCGGATCATCCGCTGCCAAAACTGCTGCGATGACGAATCTGCGGAGCCGCTTAGCGCGCGCCCGGGACCTGCGGCAATCACATAGATGACACCCGTCCCTGTCAGCGACAGCGTGTAGAGCGACGACGGATGCCACGCGTCTTCACAAATGAGAAGACCCGTCGTGCCGTAGGCAGTCTGAAAAGACGTAAGCGTCTCACCGCGCGCCACATGCCGCTGTTCTTCAAACAGCCCGTACGTAGGTGGGTAGAGTTTTCGGTGGCGGTGGAGTGCTTGTCCCTTTGACGCGTAAATGGATGTGATGTAAAAGCGGTGGTCGTCACTCTCTTCAATAAAGCTAAACACCAAGTCAAGATCTGTACTCTCACGAATCAACCGAGAAATACGCGGATCGTCGACACGCATCGCGACAGCAAGCGTAAGATCACGCAGCGCATAACCGGTCAACCCGAGTTCGGGAAAAACGACAACCGAGGCGCCCTGCGCGCGCGCTACCTGGATCATGTCAAGGTGCTTTTCCAGATTCTGATCAAGATCTCCGAGGCGCGGTGTCATCTGCGCCATCCCCACTCGCAACACGTTTGCAACTTCCTCTCTGGCGGTGCAAAAATCCCAAAATGGCGTCCAATCAACGTTTATGGTAGCAGTATAGCATCTTTTTGGCTCCATCGGCGGTTTGCCTGCGTTCATCGCTCAGCATGCGCTGCTCCGTTTTCAAAGCATACGCGATGCGGCGCGCCAGACGCGCCCACTGGGCACTTGACAGCCGTTTGGGGCCTTCCCCTAATTCGCGCAGCGTAAGCATCGGAAACCCCCGGAGGCGCCACAGCGCATCCACTTGCCCATCTGTCAGTGGACGTATCATCGTATAAGCGTCAAGCACGTCGTCATAAGCGTGCTCAAACGAGACGCCGCTGTAACTCATGTGTCCAATCATCTGATGCAAATCATAGAGTGGCGAGTCAAGTCCCGCCAAGTCAAAATCGATCAGCGCCGTAGCGCCTCCTTCTTCAATAAGGAGATTGTGCGGCGCAAGATCACGGTGACAGAGAGTATCCTCGTCGCGATCTCGCTCAAGCTGGTGTGCGACTCCAGACGCTGTAAGTGCGCGCAACTGTTTTTCTGCCTGCTTTTTAAGCGTCACCCACGTTTCTCCGGTCATTCCCGGCAAACCGCGTTTTTCAACCTGTGATGACGCCTGTTTTAAGCGATGGGAGAGTTTTTGCAAGAGGGACGGTGCAAGCCGAAGCTCCCCCGGGATGTGGATGCGCGCACTATGCAGACGCGCCACGGCTACCGCCGCGCTGCGTCGATGTTCGCGTATCGAAAAATCAGACTGGCGGCCGCGCAGCCACGGCTCCACGGTGGTCGGGTGTCCGGCGAGCCACACCAGCGACTCTCCGGACACCGTCTCAAGATAGGGAGGAACAAGGCCTGCTTGCGCCAACTGTCTGCGCACACTGGCGAGCGCCTCCAGGCGCGAAAGCGGCACATCCCGCTCCGGCGTATAGCGCTTTACGATGAGTCGGCCGCGATCCGTCAGAATACCTGCGACAGAACGCATCGGAACGACGGCGCGAATGCGCAGATCATACGCATCCTCAAGACAAAGAAGTGCCTCATCCGAAAGCTGTGCCCTCACCCTGTTCACCCCTCTTGAGACATCGACAGCGCGTGTCGATCCCGAAATCACGGCGCAGCCGATCATTTTTCCCGCAGGTGGTGGCGCGTAAGCGCCACGCCACTGTCAGATGCGAAGTATCAAGCGAACTGCACTGGCTTCTCTACATGTGCGAGGAATCCCTGAACCAAGACGAGTCATTCATAAACATGGAACTGCTCTCGCGCATCTTGAACGACTTTGAGACAGGGCCATACATCGTGGGCGGTGTCACAAAAGGCGTACTCATCGGGTGAATCGGCATGACTGGACCCTCAAACACAGGCCCGATCGGCGGCGGATTCGTTGGATCCCAGCAAATGACTTGCTCCCCAATCGGCTCGCGCTCAATCTCTTGTTTGACGATTTCTTCATGCACATAGTACTTCGCCACACTCGGAGGCGCCGGCTTCATTTTTGGCGCAGGCGGAGGTGTCGGATTGATCTGTGTTTTTTGCACCTGCACATTGGTGTCGATGTGAATCGGCGGCAGTTGAAACGGTGGCGTTTGCACTGGCGGAGCGATCGGTTGCGTCGCCTGAACCTTTGGCATCGTCATCTTTTCTTTCATGCTGAGCAGCGACTGTTTGGAAGACATCGGTCCGACCGGGCCGCTGGTGCCACCTGGGACGATCAGCGTTTGTCCTGGCATGATCATGTTGGGATCTGCAACTTGCGGATTTGCTGCAATCAGGCTGTTAAGCGGAACCCCCACAGCGTTGGCAATCTTCCACATCGTATCACCAGGTTTAACCACATAGGTCGAGCCGCCAACGTGCGACACAGAGACACTTGGCGTTACATTTTGCACAGGCGTACCGCCAAGCGGGTATCCACCGTGTCCGACGGGTGTTTCTGGTGCAGAAGAGCCCATGCCAGCTGTCCCTGGCAACGTCAGAACCTGCCCAACTTGAATCTGATCTGGATTTTGCACTTGAGGATTCGCTGCAATCAACGCGTCAAGACTGATTCCAAATCGATTTGCAATTTTCCACATCGAATCACCGCTTTGAACGGTGTACGTTCTCATGCAATGGCCTCCTCGTTCTGTAGTCATTTGCACTATATGCGCGGATGGGCAGAATGACAGGAAAATAGGCACTTTTCTTCGGTGGTTCGAGGATCACTGCGCGCGATTCAAGTGTCGCTAAATGTCTGAAGACAAAATAAAGAGAACTGTCTTGCCTCTTGGCAGTGTGTGGGGGGAGTTGACACAGCCAAAAGGCGCAACAGTTCTCTATACTTGGATTTGGGTACTACGAGTCATCTTATCGTTTTCGACGAAATCTGTCAAATCACGACGATTCAATGTGCTATTTCTGAGAAACTGTCTCATCTGCATCTTCGCGAAAACACGGATAGCTCCCGATTGTGTGGAGAACAAACCCAGTGAGTGTCGCGATTTCTGCGAGCGCCTGTTCCACTTCACCCGAGTCGCTCTGGAGCAACAAATCAAGGAAAAAGTGATAGCTGCCAAGCCCGCGTCGCGAGGGTCGCGATTCGAGTTTTGAAAGGTTGATGGAATCGCGCGCCAAAATGCGCAGAACTTCAAAAAGTGCACCTGGATGATCATCGCCCAATTCAAGCAGGATGGATGTTTTCTGGTACTCGGGTATGCGCTTGATCATCTTAAAAGAAGCAAACGCATCCTCTGAATTCCCCGTCGCCCGCCGTGTCAGGAGGGCAAAACGCGTCTCATTGTACGGATGATCCTGCGCGTCTTCGACGATGCGCACGAGCGGAAGATCGCGCCCCGCCTCAAAACTGCCGACAGCTGCAAGCGTGCGATCGCCCTCCTTCACTATACTGTGCAGGGCCCCGGCCGTGCTGTCCGCATCTTCGTGACGAGCCGCCGGAAACAGACGGCGCAGTGTATTTCTGCACTGCGCAAGCGCCTGAGGATGTGAGCGCACAACGCGGATCTCACTTTGCTTTGCGTCTGGCAGAATGAAAACACTGTGGCGAATGGGAATCGTAAGCTCTGCCCTGATGGTCATCAAGCAAAGACGCAAGCGATCAAGCGTCACAAGGACTGAGCCTTCAATCGAATTTTCAAGCGGCGCGATCGCCGCGTAAATCTCATGTTGATCGAGGCCGTCAAGAAGGTCGAGAATGGACGGATAGGGCGTCAGCATGGCCGCGTGTAGCCCATACGCGTCGGCAAGCCACGTCGCTGCGCGGTGGGAATACGTGCCGACAGGTCCTAGATAGCCAATTTTCATCCTAGCAGTCCCTTTCTGTTCAAAAAAGCTCCCTCATCAGCGTGCAGTCGCAAACGCCCCCTTATTTGGGCGGGACAATCGGGTATGGACTTCCCGCAATTGTCGTCGTCGGGACGCTGCCGATAAAGACGACATAAGCAATCGGAATCTTCGTGTCCACTTTGATTGGCTGCGTCACAAACGGAACGACGACACTGACTTGCGCCATGATATGCAGATAGAGAATATGCACAGTTTGGTTGATCCCGGCAGACTGAACGACCGGCTCGACCTCACTTTGCGCCGAACCGAGCGGAACAATGCGAATGGGAATCGACGGTCCGAGCGTGGCAAGAATCGCGCTGCCGACCGCCTGGAGCGCCGGCACGTAGATCGTGCGCTCCTCAAGGCCTGCGAGGACATGCTGCACACGCAGCGTTGTGAGGCTTTCAATACGCGCAACTTCCGCAAAATTGAAGTGGGCGCTCGTCACCCGTCCAGCCTGATCCTTTTCATAAATGACCAGTTTCGCGTATTGCGCATCTTCGGCAATCCGCTTTGTCAGCGCGTCATTGATCGCCTGTGTCGCCATCTGGCGGGCAAGCCCTGTCGCCATCGCCATAAAGGGCGGACGCAAACTGCGATCGAGAAGGTAAATACTCTCATAAAACAAGCCCATTGAAAAAATGAAAAAAAGCAGACTCATCGCCGTAGCCCGGCGCATGCGGCTAATCTTAGACCGCGACTTGAAACGCACGAAAGATCACCCACCGTATTCGCGCCCATTCGATCTAGACGCGACGTGGCAAGACGGCGCAGCCGCCTGGCTATGATCCATTCTATGCTGACAAGCACCCGCATGAGTCCCGACATTTTTCAGCACGCGTCAAACGCGCGTCGTTTCTACGCTTGAACATCCAGTTTGATAAAGCGGCGTTTGCCCACCTGAAGCACCATGCCTGTACGCGGCTCAAACTCAAGCGCCGCGTCGCTTACCGTTTCACCATCCACCTTCACCCCACCGCCGGCAATCAGGCGGCGCGCTTCCGAGTTTGACGGTGCCATCCCAGCGCGCACAAGCAGCGGTACCAGCGCAACACGTCCTGCCTCAAGCGCAAATCCCTCGATCTCCTCCGGCATGCTCCGCTTTTGAAATACGCGCACAAATTCTTCTTGCGCAAGCTCAGCCGCCGCTGCGCCGTGAAAACGCGTGACAAGCGCATGCGCCAGCTTCATTTTTGCATCGCGCGGGTGAACGGTTCCAGCCGCGAGTCCCGCTTCGAGTGCATCCACGTCCGGCTTTTTCAGTCCACTGACAAGCGTCAAGTATTTCACCATCAACTCATCCGGAATCGACATCGCCTTTCCGTACATGTCCTTTGGCTCATCGTCAACACCAATGTAGTTGCCAAGGCTCTTTGACATTTTCTGAACACCGTCGAGTCCCTCTATCAGCGGCATGGTGATCACCACCTGCGGAGGCAGGCCGTACTCTTTCTGAAGTGTTCTGCCCATCAGTAGATTGAACGTCTGATCAGTCCCACCCAGTTCCACGTCCGTTTCCAGTGCCACAGAGTCGTACGCCTGCATCAGCGGATAAAACAGCTCGTGAATGCTGATCGGCGTATTCTCGCCAAACCGCTTCTTGAAGTCATCCCGCTCAAGCATCCGCGCCACCGTCACCGTCGCGCCAAGCCGCAACACATCCGCGAATTGAAGCGGAGACAGCCACGTCGCGTTGAAATAGAGCATCGTGCGCTCAGGGTCGAGGACCTTAAACACCTGCGTGCGGTACGTCGCCGCATTTTCCTGCACCTGTTCCTCCGTGAGTTGCTTTCTCGTCTCTGATTTGCCCGTCGGGTCGCCGATACGTCCCGTGAAATCTCCGATGACCAATTGCACCTGATGACCCAATTCCTGGAACTGACGAAGTTTGTTTAGCACGACCGTGTGCCCAATATGAATATCCGGGGCAGTCGGATCAAGCCCCAATTTAATGCGCAGCGGTGTCTTTGTCTCAAGGCTACGCTTTAGTTTTTCGAGCAGTTCATCTCTGGGAATGACATCTACCGCACCGTGACAAAGTATGTCGAGTTGGCGCAGCGCCTCTTTCTCAAGATCCAACACCTTCTTGCCCCTTTCACCGTTTCACATGGAATTACCGTCCAATTATCGCACATACTACCTCAAAGATTCACCAGAAATCGCACGCGATGCGATTTGTCAGGAGGTGCGCCCATGCAGCGTCGCAGCGAGCGTAAACCGAAAAAAAATACCCGCAAGCGGCGCAGGGCGCGTCTGATGATTCTGGTATCCATTCTCGCCCTCACGGTAGGATCATCCTTTGCCTTGACCGCATCCTACGTGAAAACCCTGCCCATTCTCGATCCAAACGCGTTAAACGAGACTTCTCAGTCAACCCTCGTCTATTCTGCTGATCATCAGTGGCTCGGCTGCTTTGCGGCAGACGGCGACCGCCGACCGCTTAGATCCCTGCGCGATGCAGGCGTATGGCTTGCGCGCGCATTTATCGCGGCAGAAGACAAAGACTTTTTTCATCATCACGGCGTCGATTTTTCTGCCATTGCGCGCTCTGCGTTTCAAGACGTAAAATCGCGCGCCATCGTTGGCGGCGGATCGACGATCACACAGCAGTTGGTCAAACTGACGATCTTTCCGCGCCAGCAGCGCACCATTGAGCGAAAGGTACAGGAAATGCTGCTTTCGCTTGAACTCGAACGGCGCGAAAACAAACCAACGATTCTTCTACAATACCTGAATGCGCTCTATTTCGGAAAAATGGGCGGCGTTCAGGTCTATGGCGTCGAGAGCGCCGCGCTTCACGCATTTGGAAAACACGCGCGCGATCTGACTCCAGCACAGGCGGCGCTGCTCGCAGCCATTCCGAATCATCCTGTGCGCTATGCGCTGCGTGCAGACAATAAACATCTGGCCCATCGCCAGGCCTACATTCTCTCGCGCATGCACGACCTACAGATGCTCTCAGACACTTTGTATCGGCGTGCCGTCGCAGAACAGCCACTCGCGCACCTGAGCAAAGCGTCCCTGCAAGCCACCCCGTATGAGAGCATGTATCCCTACGTGATGACCCAGGTGAGCCGCGAAGCGCCTGCCTTGATTGCAAATGCGCTGCAAATGTCTCCCCTTGAGGCGGAATTGCAACTCCAAACGAAAGGGCTGCGCATCGTGACGACAATCGACAGTCGCTTGCAGCACGCAGTCCACAACGTCATGGCACAAGATCGCCTGTTTTTGGCTGCGCAAGAAAAGCTGCGCGAGGAGGCGGGTGTGGCGCTTGTAAGCACTGCAGACAGCCGGATTTTGGCCATCGGCGGCGGACGGGATTTTGCGCAAAACGAAGTAGATCACACGCTCGCGCTGCGTCAACCAGGTTCTGCGCTCAAACCATTGATTGTCTACGCGCCAGCGCTAGACGCACACCGCTTGACCCCAGGTTCAATCGTCGACGACGCGCCGCGCAATTTCCCGGACCCAAACGCAAAAAACCACATCTGGTTTCCAAAGAATTGGGACAGCAAATTCCACGGACTCATGACCGTGCGCGATGCGCTGATGCAATCCTATAACGCACCTGCCATCTCCATTCTCGAAGCCATTCACCCCGCAACCGGCTACCAATACGCTGAGGCACTTGGGCTGCACGGTCTCGCGCGTGAAGACGCGATGAGCCTTGGTCTTGCGATCGGCGGGATTCGCGGCGGCGTCAGTCCACTCGAATTGGCCAGTGCCTACGCGTCGCTTGGAAACGGTGGAAAGTATACACAAAGCCACCTGATCGAGCGGATCGAAGACAGGGACGGCCACGTCATCTATCAGGCGCATCCACACGCCGTCCCCGTCTTTTCGCGCGCGACGGCGCACATGATGACAGACATGTTAAAAAGTGTTCTGGCAAGCCCATACGGCACCGCTTATCCTCTCCACAGTTTGGCGGGAACGTGGGCGGGCAAAACAGGAACCACGGACGAAAACAAAGACGCTTGGTTCATCGGCTACAACGACGCGCTCACGATCAGCATCTGGATGGGCTATGACCTGCCTCGCACGATCAAAGACGCGCCGCATAGGACACTGGCGGGTCACCCACTCGGCCTGTTCTCAGCCTTGGCGCACACCAAAGAGATCGCGCAGGCGCTGCGCACGTATGGACACACAGCGCAAGCCGCCAAAATCAGAGCAACCGATCCCTCCTTTGTCCGCGCACACGTCTGCACAAAGTCAGGCGCGCTCGCATCCCCCTACTGCATCGCGGCCGGAGACGACGAGTGGGATGAATTCCCAAAAGGTACCGAGCCGACGTCCGTGTGCCTGATGCACCGGCAAATCGCCGTGACATCCTTCCAGCAGCAGTGGGTACTCGCAACCACAGAAACACCGCCTTCTGAGATTCGCTGGATGATTTTTCTCGACCGCCACGTCCTGCCGCAAGATCCAAAGCTTGACAAGAAGTATGAACCCCTCGATTGGAAGATGATCATCCCGACTCGCGCCGATCCGCGCGGGGGTGTTCCGCTGTCCGAGGTGGACGAGGCGCAAAACCCGTCTCTTTCAGGCGATCCGTCCGATCAGGCAAGCTCGATGACTGTCACACCACTGCCGCCTTCTCCCTCACCACCTTGGCGATAGGTGCGAACGCGCCTATGTGTGCGCAGATAGAGAAGAAGTCCTTCGCGAAGCGCCCCAGTCCCCTTGCCGTGAACAATCGTCACTTGGTGATAGCCCGAGAGCACCGCTTTGTCAAGGTAGCGGTCAACTTCGACGATCGCCTCTTGCACGGTCTGTCCGCGCACGTCAAGCGTCGGCGAGACACCGTCACTGACACGCTTTAGCATGACGACGGGCGTTTCCACCTTTTCGGCGCGGCGCAAAAGTTCCATGTTTTTGCGGTTGACGCGCAGTTTCATCGAGCCGACGGCCACAAGCCATTCTCCGCTGCCCACCTCAGACATGAGCGTACCTTTTTGTCCAGCGAGCGAGAGAACGCGAACCTCGTCGCCTTTTGCGAGTGTTTCATCAGACCGTTTGCGCGGTGTCGCATCAAGCGTGGGATCAGGGGCAAGCTTACGAATTCGCGCGCGCGCCTCAGTGAGTTGATGATCCTTGACCGCGCCTGA
This sequence comes from Ferroacidibacillus organovorans, assembly GCF_001516615.1. Classification (GTDB taxonomy): domain Bacteria; phylum Bacillota; class Bacilli; order Alicyclobacillales; family SLC66; genus Ferroacidibacillus; species Ferroacidibacillus ferrooxidans_B. The sequence goes on from NZ_LPVJ01000070.1 coordinate 150,915, forward strand.
GGCAGCCATCTCGCGGAGCTTTGAGATCAAATCATCTGCCTCGCGCTGACTGCGCTTGACGTACGCGCGAATCTCTTCATCCGCTTTTTTCTTGCGCACCATCCGCTCTTCTTCCTCTAGGCGTACGCGCTCTTCCAACTGTTCGCGCAAACGCTCAACATCTTGTCGCGCGCGATGCGCCTGTTCGTGATCCTCACGCGCTTCATGGACGCGCCGCGTCAGATGAGAGATTAGATCCTCCACGCGCTCATCTGACGTCTTAAGCCGTGCCCTGGCCTGCTCAATAAGTGACTGCGGCAGGCCCAACCGCTCTGCGATCGCAAAAGCGTACGACTTTCCAGGAATGCCAAGTTCCAGCCGATACGTTGGCGTGAGCGTTTCCACATCAAATGAGACGCTGGCATTGATCGTCCCAGGCGTGGTGTATGCGTACGCCTTTAGCTCGCTGTAGTGCGTTGTCGCAACCGTCCGAATGCCTCGCGCGCGCAGTTCATCAAGAATCGCCATCGCCAGAGAGGCGCCTTCGGTTGGGTCTGTCCCCGCACCGATCTCATCAAAGAGTACCAGACTCGACGAGCTTGCCTCGCGCAAAATGCGAATAATATTGGTCATGTGGCTGGAAAACGTCGACAGACTCTGCTCAATGCTCTGCTCATCCCCGATGTCGGCATACACCTCATCGAACCAGCCGATGCGCGTGCCCTCTGCAGCTGTTACAAAAAGTCCCGAAAGCGCCATGAGCGTGAGCAGCCCCATGGTCTTTAGCGATACCGTTTTTCCGCCCGTGTTAGGGCCTGTAATGAGCAATTGTGTAAACGATTCGCCAAGGTGAATGTCAAGCGGCACGGCGACGGCGCGGTCAAGGTGTGGATGGCGCGCCTGGACGAGATGAAGGATCGGCCGTTCATCCAATTCCGGCTTTATCGCGCGCTCTGCATGCGCAAAAGCCGCTTTGGCAACCGCAAAATCAAACGCGCCAATCACTTCGATCGCTTCGAGAAGCACATCTGTGTGCGGCGCCACAAGCGCCGACAATTCACTGAGAATGCGCTCCATCTCACGCTCTTCAAGCACCTCATAGCGGCGCAACTCATTGCCAAGCGCCGCGACTCGTTCCGGTTCGATAAAAAACGTGGCGCCAGACGCCGACTGATCGTGTATGATTCCGCGCACGTGCTGCGCCGCGTCCGCGCGCACAGAGAGACAGAGGCGGTCGTTACGAATGGTCACGATTTGATCCTGCAAGTAATTTTGAATGCTCGTTGACCTTAGCATTTCATCAATTGATCTGCGCATGCGCTGCGTGACGCTGCGCATGCTTGCACGCAGATCAGCGAGTGTCGCGCTCGCTTGATCCAGTATGCGCGCATCCTCGTCAATGCAGCGAAAAATTTCGTCTTCTAGCGTTTTGGGTAGATCGAGCGCTGCAAACTGTCTGGCAAAGCGCGACACATCCGCGCGCTCGCAAAGCTCAGAAAGAATGCGCGCAAGGCGGCGCGCACTGCGCGAAGTTTCTGCAAGTGCGTACAATTCCGCGGCGCCCAAAATGCCTCCTACGCCTGCGCGCGCGACAACCTCTCGCAAATCGCCGGTGCGCGCAAAAGCAGGTTCCCCTTTGAGTCGGTAGTACACGCTTCCTTCTTCGGTATCCGAAAGCGCCGCCCGCGCGTCGACAATGTTTGCAAAAGGGCGCAAAAGGCGAGCGCGTTCTTCTCCGTAAGGCGTTTGACAGCGCGCCGTTACCTCCGAGACAATCCGCGAAAAATCGAGCAGTCGCAAAACACGCTCATTCATCCATTTCACTTCCCAATTTACTCATGATGGATAGGACCGTGCGCTCTTTGGCAACACTAGACGCACACATCCATGGAGGTGATGACTCATGCTCGGAGTCATAGTACGTTTCGTCGTATCCGCGCTTGTACTCCTTTTTATCGGCGACATTGTGCGGGGATTTTATATTGCAGGATTTTGGACAGCCATCTTCGCCGCCATCGTGATTGCGGCGATCGGTTGGGGTTTTGAGAAATTGTTTGGTCGCAACATATCGCCTTACGGGCGTGGAATCGTCGGTTTTCTTGTCGGTGCGGTTGTCATCTACATTGCGCAGTTCATCGTGCCAGGCATGCATGTGACCCTTCTTGGCGCGCTTCTCGCATCGCTGATCATCGGCATCGTCGATCTGTTGGTTCCGACAACGATGCGTCGCCACGTCGAATCGTAATCGCACACCTTGCGCCTGCCGCGTCACGCAGGCGCTTTTTTTTGAGCATAGCGGGGCTCACTCAAAAATCTGACCGAAGGCTGTCGCAGCGCTACGCTTTCGGCGTTTTGATTCCCTCTAATCGCGCGAGTGTCGCGACAGGCCCCTCAAACATGGGCGCAAGCGCGGAGTGGCGAATCTCCTGCTTCACAGGCAGGGATGGGATATACGATGCGACGCTCAAAAGCACTGCGATCAACACAAATGCGACACTTACTCCCGCGATCAGGCCCGCCATGCGGTTGACAAGTGACAATACCGGAAGAGAAAACAGCGCATTCAGAAGATGTCCGAGATAGCGAATCAAGAGCAGTGACACGTAAAACACGATGCCAAACGAAATGGCGCCAGCGATCGTCGTCACCGCCGAGTGAACGTTGTTTGCGCCAGTCAGCGTTCCGACAAGCGGAATGTTTCTCAAAGAGACCGCGCCGTGAATGACATACCCTTTGATCCACGGCGTCACGATCGGCACGAGCCACGCGTGAAATTGCCACGCCGCGACATAGGCGATGACCGTGCCAAGCAGGCGCACCATCTGCGCGATGATGCCAGTGCGATAGCCGTCCCACGCGCTAAAAAGCAGCACGAGCAAGATGACATAATCTGCAATATCCACGGATCTTATCCTTTCGATTCATCTGCCTGGTTGTTGATGCCCGCCTCAAGCTCCAAAGCTTCGAGCAGCGCGTCATATTCGGTTGCCAACGCATCGTATTCTTCCGCGAAATTAAGTGCCGCAAGCACGGCGAGCGCGTGACTGTCCAAGCGCGGATGTTGCTCAAAAATGCGATTCATCACCTGATCCACACGCGCTGCCAGGCGTTTGACTCGCTCCGGGTCGTTTGAACCCCTCACTTGATAACTATGGCCAAAAATTTCAACCTGCACACGTTTTCGTGGGTCAGAATCCATCCGTGCGGCACCTCCACCTGCATCCCAATTCGCGTTTTTTTAGAAAAATCCTGCCTAAGAGCGTAAAACAGCGCCACAAGCCGTGTGCGCTTCTGCGATGATCGCGTCGATGCGCGCCGCAATGTCCTCTTCACCCAGCGTTTTTGCCGTGTCGCGAAACACCATGCGCAGCGCGACGCTCTTCTCATTCTCGCGCACGCGCTCGCCTTCATAAACGTCAAAAACGCGTACGGAAACGAGTTGCTCCCCCGCTTTGGAACGGATGGCGTCAAGCAACTTTTGGACTGGCAAACTGCGGGAAACGACGAACGCCAAATCGCGCTCTACGGCCGGAAAACGCGGTAGCGGCGTAACGGCAAGCGCGCGCTTGGCTTGCCTGATAAGCGCGTCAAACGAGATTTCAAACACCATGCACACAGGCGCGTCAAACGCTTTTGCCACAAGGTCGTGCACCTGCCCGAGATAGCCGATGGTTTCACCGCCAAGAATGACGTCTGCCGCAATTCCGCCGTGCAGATAGGGGTGCGCCGCTTTTTGATACGTGACATCTTCGATGCCAAGCCGTGCAAACACCCCTTGCAGATGCGCCTTCGCGTCGTAGAAATCGTAGTTGCGCGCCGCCTGCCGAGGATCTTGTACGCTCTCAAGTCCCGCAAAAAGGCCGATCAGCCGTCGCTCTTCTTGCGGCAGCTCACGGACAGGCAGCGCACGCGGTGCAAACACAGTGCCGATCTCAAAGAGGGCGAATCCATCTTGCTGGCGCTTTGCGTTGTAGCTCGCCACATCAAGCAACGATGGCAGAAGAAGTGTCCGCAACTCCTGTCGCTCATCTGAGAGAGGATTGAGAAGCGGCGCCGTTTGTGCATGCGGGTGATCATCCGGCAGGCGCAGTCTGTGCGCAACCTGCGGGCTCTGTAACGCATACGTCCAAACCTCCTGCATCCCAAAACCCATCAGTGTCTGGCGAACGATCCGGCGGACCTGTTGCGCATCCGTCAGATGCCCTGCGGCAAGCGGCATGATCGGCAATGTAGAAGGAATTCGGTCATAGCCGAAAAGTCGCGCAAACTCCTCGATCATATCCTCTTCAAGCGTCACGTCAGGCCTGCGCGTCGAAGGCGTAATCTGCAGCGCCGATTCATCCCCGTCCACCGCAAACCCGAGCCGCAAACAGATATCGCGCATCTGCGCGACGGTGATGTCAAAACCAAGCACATCACAGACACGGGACGGACGGACCACAATCGGCGCAGGTTGGCGGCGATGTCCGTCACCTTGCACAATCACATCTGAGGCGGCGACTCCGCCCGTCCACTCAACGATGAGAGAAACCGCGCGCGCAAGCGCCGGAAGCAGTACCTCTTCGTCAATGCCTTTTTCAAAACGCGCACTCGCCTCCGAGCGAAGCCCTAGATCGCGCGCCGTTCGTCGGACGTGTCTCGCGTCAAAACGCGCCGACTCAAGTGCCACGCGACGCGTCCCTTCTGCAATCTCCGAATTGGCGCCGCCCATGACGCCGGCAAGCCCGATGCAATGCACTGGATCAGCGATCACGATCATGTCTGTTTCAAGCGCGCGCTCGCGGCCATCAAGCGTCACAAGCTTCTCTTTTTCCCGCGCCTGGCGCACTACGATGGTCTGCTCCTTGATCGCGTCATAATCAAATGCGTGCAGTGGCTGCCCCCACTCCAGCATCACATAGTTTGTGGCATCGACCAACGCGTCAATCGGGCGCACGCCGACTGCCAATAAACGCATTTGCACCGTGATCGGCGACGGGCGATTCACAACTTGGTCGATCACCTGTGTCGCGTAAAACGAACACGCCGGCGTCTCAAGTGCCACACGCAAAGGCAGCGATGCAGCCGCGCGCGGCAGTTTCTTTGCCAAAGGTTCTGGCATGTGCACCGTTTTTCCATAAAGCGCCGCCACTTCATGCGCCACACCGCGCAGGGAGAGGCAATCGGAGCGATTCGGCGTGAGTTCAAGCTCCATCACCGTGTCATCAAGTCCAAGGTACGTGACAATGTCTTCGCCAAGCGGCGCATCATCCGGCAACACGAGAATTCCCTCTGTCATCGATTTTGGCAAAAGCCTCGCGTCGAGTCCTAGTTCTTGTGCAGAACAGATCATTCCCTCCGAGCGCACGCCCCGCTTATCCGCCGCCCCAATCGCCCCACCGGGAAGCAGCGCGCCAACCGTCGCGACAGGCACCTTCTGCCCTGCCGCCACATTCGCCGCGCCGCAGACAATCTGGCTCACACTCGCTGCGCCAATGTTCACACGGCATACGCGCATGCGATCCGCGTTTGGGTGCGCAGCGACCTCTTCCACAAACCCAACGACAACACCAGAGACGCCTGGCGCAAATGTCCACATCGACTCGACAGGGATGCCGACGCGCGTCAGATCCGCAGCCACCTGCCGCGGCGATTGATCCGAAAGGTCCACATACTCATTTAGCCAATTCCACGTGATTTTCATGTTGTATCTCCCCTCCTAGCGCGCCAGCCCAGAAAATTGCTGCAACAGGCGCAAGTCATTGACATAGAAGTGACGAACGTCTTCCACTTGATACATAAGCATCGCGACGCGCTCGACGCCCATGCCAAACGCAAAGCCAGTACACACCTGCGGGTCATAGCCGCCCATCTCAAGGACGCGCGGATGCACCATCCCACAGCCGAGAATTTCAATCCAGCCCGTGTGCTTGCACGTGCCACAACCGCTTCCACCACAGTAGATGCAGCGAACATCAAGCTCTGCGCTTGGCTCCGTAAACGGAAAGTAGCTGGGGCGCAAGCGCACATCCTGGTCCGCCCCAAACATCTCGCGCGCAAAAGAAAGAAGCATTCCTTTGAGATCGCTCATGCGAATCCCGACGCCTACAACCAACCCTTCAACTTGCGTGAACGCGTGCGAGTGTGTCGCATCATCGTCATCGCGCCGATACACGCGCCCCGGCACGATGATGCGAAACGGTTGATTGTTTTCCATCCGCAAAAGCGTACGCGCCTGAACAGGAGATGTATGTGTTCGCAAGAGCACGTCCGGACTCAAATAAAACGTATCCTGCATGTCGCGCGCCGGGTGGTCTTTGGGGAGATTGAGCGCTTCAAAATTGTAGTAATCAAGTTCAACCTCCGGACCCTCTTCGACAGTGAACCCGAACCCGACAAAAATATCCTCGATTTTTTGAATGACGTATTGCAGCGGATGCGGCGCGCCATAGCGTTTTACGCGCGCATCAAGGGTCACATCGATCGCTTCGGCCGCCTCGCGCTTTTGCCGCTCAGCCTCTTGCATGGTGTCACGTCTTTCTGTGAAGGCGCGCTCCAGGCGATCCCGCACATCATTGGCGAGTTGCCCCATCTGCGGTCGCAGCGAAGCGTCTACTTGTGCGAGCCCGCGCAAAACGTTGGCAAGCTCCCCTTTTTTGCCGAGATACATGACGCGCCAGGCGTCGAGCGCTTCCAAAGCCTCCACTGTCTGCAGCGACTCAAGCGCGCGTTTTTCTAAGGCCTTCATGTTTTCTTCCACACGCATTCCTCTCCCTCTGTCCCATCATCACGATACAGCGTCGCGCTGAGCATAAAAGATCAAACCGCCGCTTTCCATTCTTCACGTTACATCCTCTTAATCAAACAAAAAAACCTTCGTCAAGGGACGAAAGTTCGCGTCGAATCGTGGTACCACCCTAGTTTCACTCACGTCGAGGCACAGGGTACATGCATCGCCGAAGTGCTCACATGCATAACGCGCAAACGCGGAGCCGCCTACAAGCAAAAACGTTCAGCGGTCACTTCACGAGTGAACTTCACTTCGCATTGACGCGGAACGCTCACAGTCTCGGCGTCCCATCCCTGGACATCGCGCGCGAAGTTACTCTCTCGATCATTAGTTTGATGAAAAGTATACCGTTTCACATCCACTGACGCAAGGCGTACCGGTTCGAATCCGCTGCCCACATTTCCGTGTCAACAACGCCTTACCTTTGCGCCAGGCGTTGGCGGAGTGACTCGTACAGGATTACAGATGTCGCAATGGCGACGTTGAGCGATTCTGTTTTCCCAGGCATCGGAATGGTGATCATCCCCTCGCACAGGTCTCTCGCGTCAAACGAAAGCCCGTCCGCCTCAGAGCCGATGAAGAGCGCGAGATTTCCCGTAAGGTTTTCCTCATAGAGCGAAGTGCCGTCAAGATCCGTGCCGATGATGCGATAGCCCTCTTCTTTTAAACATGCGCCGAGTTCTTCAAAAGTCCCCGACATGCGCGCGATCTGCAGGTGTGGAAGCGATCCCATCGCAGAGCGCACGACTTTGGGACTGTACACATCGACTGTTCCCGGGAGTGTCACAATGCGTGTGCATCCGACGGCGTGTGCGCTTCGCAAAAGAGCGCCCAAATTGCCCGGATCCTTCACGCCGTCAAGGAGAAGCAGCGGAGCAGGGGCTGCCTCAGACGCTTTACGGACGACGGCGCGCCAGTCCGCATCTCCCATGCGCGCCACGCCGATAATCCCTTGCGGATGCTCGGTGTCAGCGATCTTGGCGATTGCATTCGTGCCGACCGGAAGCACTTCGATCCCTTTCTTGCGCGCCGCAAAGACGAGATCGAGCGCCGCGTCTGGCAGGGGGATCTCGTCATCAAAGATAAGCGTCTGCAGGATGTTGCCGCACGAAAGATAGGTGTCGACGGCGCGCACGCCTTCGACAAGGTAAAGTCGCTCTCGCTCTCGCTGTTTCTTATCCTTTAGCGCCGCGAATCCCTTGATGCGCGGATTCTGCAGCGATGTGAGTGATTTTTCCATTACTTCTCTCCTCACGCGATCACATTTCGTCCCACCTGTTACACCCACGCCTGCGGGTGATGCGAAGAAACCATGTCAAGGTCAGCCGCCTTCGCGTTAAACTCCACCTGCTCGACACTCTTGCAACCGGGGATGACACTGGTCACCGCGGGATGCTTGAGGCACCACGCCAAGGCCCACTGCGCCATGTCGATACCCTCTGGAACCTCTGTGCGCGCAATCTCCTCAACCTGCTTCAATTGCGCCAAAACCGTCTCCTGCGCACGGTTGGCTCGCACATCCTGCCCTGAAAAGACAGCTCCCGGCTTATACTTGCCGCTCAAAAAACCGCTCGCCAGAGGCACGCGCGCGAGCACGCCGAGATTTTGCCGCTCGCACGAGGGAAAGACGCGCTCCTCCGGTTTGCGGTCGATGCGATTGTAAACGACTTGTATCACCTCCGCGTTGACGCGGCTCGCGTTTTCCGTTTGAAGGAGATTGTCGTTACTGCCAATCGAGATACCCAAATGCCTGATCTTTCCCGCCTGCACCTGTTTGTCGAGCATCGTCCACACGTCATCCTGTTGAAACGAATCGTCACTCCCTGAGTGAAACTGATACACGTCGATGTAATCCGTGCGCAGCGCCTTGAGCGAATCCTCCAATTGCTTTTTTATGTCATCGGCTGTCCACAGTTGGACTCGACTGGCATGTCCGCTAAACTTGTGCCCAAACTTTGTGGCAATCACCCACTGATCCCGCTCGCGCGATGTCGCCCCGCCGACGAGTTCCTCCGACAAGTGATCCCCGTAGCACTCTGCCGTATCGATGAGATTGATCCCGAGTTCCTTCCCTCGTCCAATCATCGCATCCACTTCACGCTGCGAGAAATCCTTGCCCCACTCTCCGCCAAACTGCCACGTGCCGATGCCAATCACAGACACCTTCAAGCCTGTCTTGCCGAGCTTTCGATATTTCACATTGCCCATCTCCTATGTACATTGGATTTTGACTTTAGCTCATAGACCCGATCGAACATCTGCGACATAAGCATATCATGTTCGACAAGTCCGCTTATGAAAAAAGGTATGAGAATACCTCCGGAATCCTCTTTCGGAACTCTGTATAATTGTGTGCCGCGCCATTCATTCACGGATCAAGGTCAACCACAAGAGGAGCCTATAAAAAAGGAACTGCGCCGACTCGCGGACGCAGCTCTCTCATGAGGTTCTGTGGTTTTGTCTCGATCCGTGCAGGCCGCCAAATGCGTATATAACAGCCAAACGTGTCGTACGCAGTACAGCAGCTCTCAAGTCTTTACGCTTGCAGTTTCGCTTTTGCGACACCCGCGAGTTCGGAGAACGCATGCGCATCCGAGACTGCAAGGTCTGCGAGCATTTTGCGGTTCACTTCAACCCCCGCCTGCTTGAGTCCAAACATCAGCTTGCTGTACGACAGACCGTTCTGACGGGCCGCTGCGTTGATCCGCTGAATCCAGAGACGGCGGAAATCGCGTTTGCGGACGCGACGGTCGCGATACGCATACATGAGCGACTTCATGACCTGTTGGTTCGCAGTGCGGAACAAACGGTGTTTCGAGCCAAAATAACCTTTGGCCAACTTTAAAATCTTTTTGTGGCGACGACGCGTGATCGTTCCACCCTTAACCCTTGGCATACGTAAAATCCTCCCGGTGCGTGTTTCTCATTTCATCAACCGCTCGTGAGCCGTTCGATGTTTTATAGATACGTGATCATCTGCTTGATGCGTTTGACATCAGACGGCGCCATCGTCGTCGCATGACGCAATTGACGTTTACGCTTTGCAGATTTGCTTGTAAAAAGGTGACTTGTAAACGCGTGATTACGCTTGATCTTCCCGGAGCCTGTCTTCTTAAAGCGCTTCGCAGCTCCGCGATGGGTTTTCATTTTCGGCATGGTGTACCTCCACAGCGCACGTGCGCTTACGATGATTTTTCTGCGTTGTGACGGGGATTCAAAATGATGATCATATTGCGACCCTCAAGGCGCGGTGCGCGCTCAAGTGTCCCATACGGTTCCAACTCTTTGACCATCTTTTCAAGGACGGCCTGCCCGATCGCCGGGTGCGTAATCTCCCGACCGCGAAAACGAACCGCCGCTTTCACCTTGTCCCCATCTTGGAGAAAACGGGTGGCAGCCTTCACCTTCGTCTCGAAGTCGTGATCCTCAATGTTTGGCGTCATGCGAATTTCTTTGATCATGACAACCTTTTGATTCTTACGCGCCTCTTTCTCTTTCTTGCTCTGCTCGTACTTGAACTTGCCGTAGTCCATAATCCGACAGACCGGCGGTTTCGCCGTAGGAGCGACATTGACGAGATCGAGGTTTTTCTCCATCGCGATCCGAAGCGCCTCGCGAATGTTGACAATCCCGAGTTGGGCGTTTGCTTCATCGATCAAGCGGACTTCGCGCGCGCGAATGCCTTCGTTGATCTGTACGTCCTCTTTGCTAATCGTTCAACACCTCCGCAGTCTTTTTTGCCTTGCCATCACAAAAGAGTGCGCGGATTCGCATCCGCGCACTCACGTCTCGCCATCGTCCATCCATCATCATATCCAGGACAGGCAGCGACCCATAGACACTCATGCGAGATCACGGGGTGAGAAGACAGGCTTCTGCTTTAACTGCATTTGCACAAAGATCATACCAGATTTGCGCTGCGATCACAACTCACCCGCGACGCGCAATTTCCTCCGCAACGCGTTTCGCAAACTCGCTTGCCGCGATCGCGCCTTGGTCGCCCTCCACGCGATGCCGCACAGACACCGCGTTTGCATCCTGCTCTTTTTGCCCCACCACGAGCATGTATGGGATCTTGTCGAGCTGCGCCGCCCGGATCTTGTAGCCGATCTTCTCCTGCCGACGATCCACCTCCACCCGCACACCATGCGTGCGAAGCATCTCTTCCACTTCCGCTGCATACGCCTCCTGACCCGTCGTCACAGGCAAAATGCGCACTTGCAGCGGCGCCAGCCAGAGCGGAAACGCCCCTTTGTAATTCTCGATCAGATAAGCGACCATACGCTCCATCGTGCTCACGATCCCGCGATGAATGACGACAGGGCGGTGTGCGCGACCGTCTTCACCGATGTACTCAAGCTCAAAACGTTCCGGCAAATGAAAATCAAGCTGCGCCGTGGAGAGTGTCTCTTCCTTACCAAGCGCCGTCTTCACCTGCACGTCGAGCTTCGGCCCATAAAATGCCGCTTCACCGATCGCCTCTTCAAACGGCAAATCCATCTCCGTGAGCACCTCGCGAAGCATCCCTTCCGCGCGCTCCCACATCGCGTCAGAAGCGACGTACTTCTCCGTGTTTGCCGGATCGCGCAGCGAGAGACGATACGAAAAATCAGTGATCGCAAAATCCTTGTACACCTGCTGAATGAGGCGTACCACACGCTGAAACTCATCTTTCACCTGATCGAGCGTGCAGAAAATGTGCGCGTCATTGAGCGTCATCGCGCGCACCCGCTGAAGTCCTGCGAGTGTCCCCGACATCTCGTAACGGTGCATCGTGCCAAGCTCCCCAATGCGCAGCGGAAGATCGCGGTACGAATGCATGTCTGACTTGTAAACCATCATGTGGTGCGGACAGTTCATTGGCCGCAGCACCAATTCCTCATTGTCCATCTCCATCGGCGGAAACATGTCCTCGTGATAGTGATCCCAGTGCCCGCTGATTTTGTAGAGTTCGACACTCCCAAGCACCGGTGTGTAGACATGACTGTAGCCGAGTCGCTCCTCTAAATCCACGATGTACCGCTCAATGGTGCGCCTGACCGTCGCACCATTTGGCAGCCAGAGCGGAAGCCCCTGTCCCACTTCCTTGGCGAGCGTAAACAGCTTAAGCTCTTTGCCGATCTTGCGGTGATCACGCTCTTTCATTTCCTCGAGCAAGGCCAGATGCGCCTCAAGCTCCGACGCCTTGCGAAAGCTTGTCGCATAAATCCGCGTCAACTGCTCACGCTTTGCATCCCCCCGCCAGTATGCGCCTGCGATACTCAAAAGTTTGAATGCCTTGATCTTCCCGGTCGACGGGAGATGAGGTCCGCGACACAGATCTGTAAACTCCCCTTGCGTAAACACGGTGATCGTCTCAGACTCTGGCAGATCCTCGATCAATTCAACCTTGAAACGGTCATTTCGCTCAGAAAAATAGGCAAGCGCCTCCGCCCGCGACATGACGGTGCGCTCAATCGGATAATCCGCTTTGATAATCTCTTGCATCACGCGCTCAATCTCGGGAAACTGCTCGGTCGTAAATGCGTGATCCGCAAAATCATAGTAGAATCCGTCTTCAATTACAGGGCCAATCGCAAACTTCGTCTCAGGATACAGCCGCGCAACCGCCTGCGCCATGACATGCGCCGTGGTGTGACGGTAGACCTCAAGTCCTTCTTTGTCATCAAACATGACCAGTTGCAGACTTACATCCCGATCGATCGGCGCACGCAGATCGACAAACTTCCCGTCAATCTTTCCCGCCACCGTCTGCCGCGCGACACCAGCACTGATGTCTTTTGCGACATCCTGCACGGTGACCCCGGCTTCATAGGTGCGGACGGACCCATCTTTCAGTGTGATCGAAACATTTGACTGCGCCATTTAAATTCCTCCTTCTCCATCTCAAGCAGAATGCAAAAAAGCGCCCCGCCCTTGAATCACTCAAGGGACGAGAGCGCTGCCGCTTCCGTGGTTCCACCCAACTTCACACGCGTATCCGCGTGCCTTCAGCCGCGTAACGTGCGGTTCCGTCCACTCTTATCGCGCATGCGTTCAGAAGGAAGCGTACGGTGTGGTAAATCGATTCGCCAAACCCTGGACAGGCTTTCAGCGTTTGCCCGTCCTCTCTGCAAGGTGCCGAACCGTTCTTGTCACCGATCATCGCCGTATGCATTTCTATTAACTTACATCATCAAAACTGCCGTGTCAACTCTTTTCCAGCGGATAAAATTCACTTAGAAACGGATCCGCCTCTGCACTGGCGCGTTTCTTGACGCGGTCGCCAAACACTTTTTCTACCGTCAGAAAAAAGGGAATTTCAGACGCATCCGCATGCAAGACGATTCGCTCTGGTCCGCGCGTGATCAGAGCACTCATCAGCACATCATGCGGATGAAGATCCCGGCTGCTGTGCTTCAATGCAATCTCATTCATCAGCGTCAAATCGAGTTCCTGTCGGTTTTCCTCAAAGGCGCGAATCACGTTTTGCGCACACACGAGATGAATTTCACCTGGCGTCTGTTTTGCAGAATCCGCAAAAAAACGAAGTACACTGACAAATTCCTCATACTCTTTATTCGCGAGAAACGAATCGACCGTATCTTTTATCACATCGTGAATCAAATTCAGACGCTTTGCAAAACGAAACGTCATCACGCCGCCCAGATGAACTTCTCCCTGCCTGAGCAACAATTCGCGAATCTGCAAAAAAAGAAGCGGCCATCTGCTCTCCACACCCTCTTGCGAATCCTTGGCAATCTCAGCAGGATAGTTCACGGCCATCTCGTGAAATGCTCGCACTTGAAGGAGGTTTTGTTCGTCGTCATCAAGATAGCTGTGGTGCTCCCGCAGTGTCCTCCCGATAAAACGATAGAGCCAAACCCCTCTTAAGTAGCGAAACAAAAGCATTGCAATGCGATTGCACACTACCTCTTTTGATTCAATCCCTTCCACGTGCAGATCGACATAATTCGGGCACTCAAGATCATCGACGGAAAGCGAGAACACAATTCCCTTTCTCGCGAGTTCCACCGAGCGTTTTTGCAGCCACAGGAGAAAATCGCGCTTGTCTTCCGATGTTGTAATGCGCATGTAGTGCACGATCAAACCTCCAAACACCCCGATCGCCCTTTGTCCCTCGCAACGGCATGGCCGATTTCCGACTGCAAGGTACACATGGAAGGTTTGAGAGAGGTCCAATTGGCGGGGGTCGTCATCCACATCACCTACAGTATGTCTAGGTGATGTGGCCCGCTATACCTTTTTGATACGCTGAATGGCCTGCAACATGCTTATACCAGCGATAAAAAAAACTGGAATGACCGCAAGAAAAAAGCCGACACCGATTTGATGGAGGTTGTGCACATGTATTCCTGTCGTAAATCCCCATGATTCAGTCGGAACGATCAAGGAAAAACTGCCCACGAGAAGAAAGACAAGCCCGCCATAAAACAGCACCTGACCAGACACGTGGCGCGCGATATACACCATGGCATTGCTAGACACGTTCATGCGGCTGATCAGAAAACCAATGAGGCCGCCGAATGCGATTTGCATGATCATCGTGCCAATGCCAAAGAAAAGCCCAGGAAGAAACCCGACGAAGGCAGACGGCATCTGTGGCGCCAACACGGTATAGACAATGACGGCAAAAGCACCCGTTCCAAAGCCTGCGATAAACCCGTGCAAAAGCGCGAGACGAACAGAAGAGCGCGCGCTGATTCCAGCATCCGCCACCGGAGTGAGCCGAAGCGCCCGCGTAAGCGCCGCTTCGAGAAAGCCAAGCCAGTGAATGTGACGGCCAAGACGCAGGATATACGCGCCAGACAGCGCCATGACAAGTCCTACGACCACATAGATCAGCGCGTTTGCGTGAAAGAGCAGCGTCACCTGTTTGAGGGCGACAAACGAAAGCTCAGACATGAGCGCGCGCTGCACCGTAAATGCGAGAGAGAAGGCAAAACCCGCCCGCATCCCGCCGCGCGTGCTGTAGCTTCCAACGGAGTAGCTAAAGGTAATCGGCCACGTATGTTCATCAGGCGTGATTCCGTGAACCATGCCAAGTAGCAGCGCAGTCAAGAGAACGGTTAAGAGTGACATTGACCCTGACGGATTCCAAAGATTGATCATAAGGCCTCCTGAGATCGATCCAAGACGTATTGGATAAAGCGAAATGATTACGATTAACAACTGAGTTCACATTACCACAGATGCGCCCAATTGTAAATCGTAATCATTACGGTTATCTAAAATGAACAGACGCCTCTGACACACCGTCAGGGCGTCTGTTTCGCAAGGGATCTCTCACTGCGCGACATGTCGCAAAAAGAAACCGAGCGTTGCCGCAAAAGCGTGACGCGCCGCATCGCTGTGATAACTCGCGCGCGTATCATTAAAAAAAGCGTGTTGCGCACCTTCATACACATGAAAATCAAACGGTCTCGAAGCACTCTTCATCGCGTCAGCAAACGCCGTTACTCCATCGGTAATGCGCGGGTCAAGCCCCCCGTAGAAACCGATGATTGGGCAGGTACCTTGTGTGACGTTGTCGGCAGACGGAGACGTGCCATAGAAGATGGCCGCACCCCGCAGTTCGCGGTCGCGGCACGCCAAGAGCGCGGACAGCGCACCACCCATGCAAAACCCGACAGAACCGATGGAGCCACTGCTGACCGCGCACGCGTCACTGCGCAAAAAAGAAGTCGTCTCAAGCATCTGATCCATGTAGAGCTCCATGTTGAGCCCGGAGAAGAGTTTGGCAAAGGTTTCATGAACGCTTTCTCGCTCAGGGGAAGGCAATCGGTCAAGCGCCTTCTGACGCTCGTCAGGGCTGTGCCAAGCAGTCGATGGCAAGGTGTCTAAAAAGGTTTTGACCGCATCAATTCGCTCCCGCGCCAAAACCTCCGGCCGCGCCCCATCCACTGCGTAGAGATCAGGCGCAAACGTCGCATAGCCCGCCTCGGCAAAGCGCGCCGCAACATCTTCAATATGCGCGTCAACACCCCAGATCTCCTGAATGACCACAAGCGTCGGAAGCGGCGTCTTTGCGCGTCTCGGATATTGTAGGAGCCCTGTGTATTTCCCATTCTCGCCGTATGTAATCCACTCACTCGTCAATTGCACAGCAGCCCCACTCCTTCTATAACGTCGTCGTGTAATTCCCGTCGAGCCGCTCCCTGCGCGCAACTCCGCTGGCAATTGCCGCCTCGACCACCGCCCGGCTGACCGCTTTTGCCACGCGCTTGTTAAACACACTCGGGATAATATAGTTCTCGTTTAGCTCATCATCCGAAACAATCGCCGCAATCGCGCGCGCTGCCGCCAGTTTCATCGGCTCATTGATCTCCGCCGCCCGACAGTCGAGCGCGCCCCGAAAAATCCCTGGAAAGCACAGCACGTTATTGATCTGATTCGGATAATCGGAACGACCCGTCGCCATGACGCGCACATACGGTTCAGCAACCTCCGGCTCGATCTCAGGCGTCGGATTCGCCATGGCAAAGACAACCGGATCGCGGTTCATCATCTTCAAATGATCCACCGTCAAAACGCCGGGACCCGAAAGGCCGATAAATACGTCCGCATCGCGTATTGCGTCAGCCAGACTCCCCGTCACACCTGCTGGATTCGTGTTTTTAGCATACCAATCCCAAGCGACGTTATCATACTCATTCTTATTCGAAATAATGCCGTTTCGATCAACGCCGATAATGTTCTTGACACCGGCGGCGATGAGCATTTTCGTGCAAGCAACACCGGCGGCGCCAATACCTGTCACGACGACGCGCACCGCCTCGATTGGCTTTTGCACAATTTTGATCGCGTTTAAAAACCCTGCCAGAAGAACGACGGCCGTCCCGTGCTGATCGTCGTGAAATACAGGAATATCAAGCTCTTCACGCAAGCGATCCTCAATCTCAAAGCAGCGCGGCGAACCGATGTCTTCAAGGTTGATCCCCCCGAAAACGGGAGCCAACGCGCGTACGATGCGAATGATTTCTTCCGTATCCTTTGTGTCAAGGCAAATCGGAAAAGCGTCCACGTCGGCAAACTGTTTGAACAGCATTGCCTTTCCTTCCATGACAGGAACAGACGCGGCAGCCCCGATGTCGCCAAGTCCGAGAACCGCCGTCCCATCCGTCACGATCGCCACGGTGTTTCGCTTGATTGTAAGCGTGTATGCTTTTTGCGGGTCAGCGTGAATCGCCTGGCACACACGCGCAACATCCGGTGTGTAGACGCGCGAGAGGTCATCACGGTTCTTGACGGGGGACTTCGCATGAATCTCTATTTTTCCACCAAGGTGCATGAGAAAGGTGCGGTCAGAAACATTGACCACTTTGACCCCAGGAAGCGCGTGCAGTTCTTTGACAATCTGCTCCCCGTGCGCCCGGTCAAACGCCTGCACCGTCATATCGCGCACCGCCGTCGTTTTCGTCGCGGAAATCAAGTCGACCGCGACGATGTCCCCACCGTTTTCTCCGATTGTCTTTGCCAATTGGCCGAAGGTAGCGATGGAATTTTCAAGCTCCAACCGCAGAATCAGGCTCGTACCGGCCGTGTGTTGCACACTCATGCTCAGACCCCTTTCAAGGCAACCCGCTCTCGTGTGAAGCGATTTATAATGTCAACGCACCACCACGTGAATGGGCGATCCGAGGGCAACCTCCGCCGACTCCATCACCATCTCGCCAAGCGTCGGGTGCGCGTGAATCGTGAGCGCAACGTCTTCGAGTGTCGCGCCGAGTTCAATGGCGAGCGCCAACTCTGCGATCAGGTTTGAAGCCTCTGCCCCAATCACTTGCGCGCCAAGCAGCAGACCGCTCTTTTTGTCTGCGATCAGTTTGACAAATCCTTCATCCGCGTTCAGCGCAACTGCGCGTCCATTTGCCGCATACGGAAAACGCCCGACTGACACCTCTTTATTTTCCGCTTTTGCATCCGCCTCGCTGAGTCCAACTGTCGCAATCTCCGGATCAGAAAAGACAACGGCCGGAATGCAGCGATAATCGACGACACTCTCATGCCCTGCGATCACTTCCGCCGCCACTTTTCCTTCATAGGATGCCTTGTGCGCGAGCGCGGCGCCCGGAACGATATCCCCGATCGCATAGATATTTTGCACGCTTGTGCGACACTTTTCGTCGACCTCAATCAAGCCTTTATCCGTCAACTTGATTCCGATCGTGTCAAGGCCGAGTTCTTCCGTATTTGGACGACGGCCGACCGTGACGAGCACGTAGGATGCGCGAACGGTGTGCGTCTCCTCGCCGAGCGCATACGTGAGCGTAACGCCTGTCTCATCTTCTTCAACGCTTTTTGCCATCGCTTTTGTCACGACATCGACGTCATACTTTTTCAAGTTGCGCAAAACAAGGCGTGACAATTGAGGCTCAAACAGCGGCAGAATCGAATCGGTGCCTTCAAGAATCGTCACTTTTGCCCCAAACTTGGCAAACGTTTGCCCCAGTTCGATTCCGATATAACCGCCGCCGATCACGATGAGACTTTCGGGGACCTGATCGAATGACAGCGCCTCATCTGAGGAGATGACGCGCTTTGAAAAGGGAATCGAACGCAGTTCGATCGGACGCGACCCTGTCGCAATGATGCAGTGATTAAAGCGATAGCTGTGACCTTCCGTTTCCGTCATGACGCGCGCCTCATCTGGCTTTGAGAAAAAAACTTCCCCTTGGATGACATTGATCTTATTGCCTTTGAGCAGCGTCTTAACGCCGCCTGTCATCTTCTCAACGACCGTCTGTTTCCACGCCTGAACCTTGGAAAAATCAAGCGTGGCGGTCGTTTCGACACCCGGATATGGCGACGTTTTTGCCGCCTCGTAGTGATGCGCCGCAGAGATAAGCGCTTTGGAAGGAATACATCCGCGATTGAGACACACGCCGCCAAGATCCGCCTTGTCAACCACCGTGACAGACTTCCCCAACTGAGCGGCGCGAATGGCGGCCACATAACCGCCCGGTCCTGCACCGATGACCAGCACGTCAACTTCTTCAGTCAACTCTCCGACAACCAAATCCTACACCTCCATCAGAAGCAACCGCGGATTTTCTAACAGACGTTTGACTTCGTTCATGGTTTGTTGCCCAAGAACACCGTCAATAATTCGATGATCGAAACTAAGAGAGAGCGCCATGACGTGCGCAGGCACGATCTGGCCATTTTTCACAATCGGCTTTTCGCTGATCCGCCCGACACCAAGAATCGCCACTTCCGGAAAGTTGATAATCGGCGTGAAGAAAAGGCCGCCAGCCGACCCGATGTTTGTAATTGAAATGGTGCTCCCCTTCATCTCGTTGGGCCCAAGTTTTCCTGCGCGCCCGCGCGCCGCAAGATCGGAAATCTCCTGCGCGATCGTCCACATGTTTTTTTGGTCTGCGTGGCGGACGACCGGCACAAGCAGACCGCGCTCTGTGTCCGTTGCGATGCCGATATGGTATTCCTTTTTAAGGACCAGTTCTTGCCGCTCTTCATCAAGAGTTGCATTCAGCGCGGGATATCGCCTTACAGCCGAAATCAGCGCTTTTACGATGAACGGCAAATACGTGATTTTCGTGCCGCGCTCTTGCGCCAAAGGCTTTAATTCCTCACGCAGTTTGACAAGTTCAGTCACATCTACTTCATCGAGCACTGTCACATGGGGGGCGGTGTGCTTTGAGCGCACCATCGCTTGCGCGATCAACTTGCGAATCGTCGTCAGCGGCACACGCTCTTCAAGAGCCGCTCCCTGCGCAAAATTCCCCTGAACAGGTTCCGCGGATGACGTCTGTGCGCTCTGCGCTTCGTGTGGCAACATCACGGTCGCCCCATCGTGGGATTCGCTTTGCGCGTGATCAGCACCCGCGAGAAACCGCTCAACATCTTCACGCAAAATCTTTCCATTCGGCCCCGTCGGAATGACATTGCCTAAAAAAACACCTGACTCGCGCGCAAACTTGCGCACAGACGGCGCGGCGAGAATCTCGCGCGAAGAAACACCCTGCGGCTGCGTCGCGCCTTTTGCTGGAGCGGTCACTGCCTTTGTTTCTGTGGCAGACGCCGAAGCAGTCGTCTGTACAGAGGCTTGCGCTGTGTCGCTTGCTGCATGTGTTGTTCCAAGCGAAGGTTCCGCGTCTGCAGAACCCTCCACTTCAAACGACATGATCAAATCGCCAACCACGACCGTCGCGCCTGCCTCGACATGAATCTGCGTGATTTTACCGTCGATCGGACTCGGCAGTTCAACCATCGACTTGTCATTCTCGACTTCAGCGATCGGATCGTCTTCCTTCACCACATCACCCGGTTTTACGAGCCACTTTTCGATCCGACCCTCGTGCAGCCCCTCACCCAATTCAGGAAACCGCAATTCATAGAGTGCCACGTTGCTTCCCCCTTCTCAAAGTGCGAGTGCCGCTTCAAATCCTGTCAGCACACGCTCCGTGCTGGGAAGCCACTCTTCTTCGATTTGCGCATACGGATAGACCGTATCAGGCGCCGTGATGCGTTTGACCGGCCCCTCAAGATGGTAAAGCGCATGCTCATTGATCTGCGCGACAATCTCTGCCGCTGCGCCAGCCGTTCGCTGTGCCTCTTGCAAAACAACCGCGCGGTTCGTCTTTTTGACCGACTCGATGATCGTTTCGATATCAATCGGGCTGATCGTGCGCAGATCGATAATCTCTGCCTCAACACCTTTTTGTTTTGACCATTGGTCCGCCGCTTTTAGCGCTGTGTGAACCATCGCGCCATAGGCCACGACCGTCAGATCCTTGCCGGGGCGAACGACAGCTGCCTTTCCGAGCGGCAGTGTGTACGCCTCTTCAGGCACCTCCGCGCGCATTGAGCGGTAGAGCTTCATATGCTCCAAAAAGAAAACGGGATCGTTGTCGCGGATTGCAGAAATGAGAAGCCCTTTCGCATCGTACGGATTCGAGGGAATCACCACTTTTAGTCCGGGGGTTTGAAGCAACAAGCCCTCCAGGCTGTCAGCGTGCATCTCCGGCGTTTTCACACCGCCGCCAAACGGTGCGCGATAGACGATGGGCGACGTGTAGCGGCCACCTGAGCGAAAGCGCATGCGCGCAGCCTGGCCCGCGATTTCATCCATCGCTTCAAAGACAAATCCGAAAAACTGAATCTCTGCAATCGGTCGAAACCCTTGCAGCGCAAGGCCCGTCGCCAATCCTGCAATGCCCGATTCTGCAAGCGGCGTGTCAAACACACGTTGATCGCCATACTTTTTTTGCAAACCGTCAGTCGCGCGAAAAACGCCGCCGCTCTGTCCGACGTCTTCCCCAAACAAAAGTACGCTTGGATCGCGCGCCAGTTCATTGTCAAGCGCACTGGTGATCGCTTGGATCATCGTCATCTGTGCCACAAAATTCTCCCCCTCACTTCACAAACTCGGCACGCTGTGCGCGCAGGTCATCTGGCAACTGCTCAAACATCACATCAATCAATTCGGGAACGGTCATTTTCGGCTGCGCATCTGCTTTTGCCAGCGCTTCGCTCACGGCCGTTTTGGCCTCCTCAATAACCGCTTCTTCATCCGCCTGGCTCCACAGACTTTGGCCTTCCAGATACGCGCGAAAACGCACCAGCGGGTCGCGGCGCTGCCATGACTCTTCGAGTTCCTTGCTCCGATAACGCGTCGGGTCATCGCCACTCATCGTGTGTGGCCCAAAGCGAAACGTCATCGACTCAATCAGTGACGGCCCCTCACCCGCCCGCGCGCGCTCTACCGCCCGTTTGGTCGCCGAATAAACTGCCAAAACATCCATTCCATCCACGCGCTCACTCGGAATACCGGCGGCTGCCGCCTTTTGCGCAAGTGTCTCTGCCGCTGTTTGAAGATGAACCGGAACAGAAATTGCAAACTGGTTATTTTGTATGATAAAGACTGCCGGCGCCTGGTAGGCTCCTGCAAAATTGATACCCTCGTAAAAATCGCCCTGCGACGTTCCACCGTCGCCGATATACGTAAAGGCAACGCGTTTTTCCTTTTTCAACTTGAACGCAAGCGCCACGCCCGCTGCTTGCACAATCTGCGCGCCGATAATGATCTGCGGCATCAGAACGTTGACGCCTTCGGGCATTTGACCGCCGTGAACGTGTCCGCGCGAATAGAGAAACGCTTGGTACATCGGCCACCCATGCCAGACGGCCTGCGGCACATCGCGGTAGCTCGGAAGCAGAAAATCTTCTTTTGACGTAGCCGCCTCACTGCCAATCATGGAGGCTTCTTGGCCTGCGACAGGCGCATAAAAGCCGAGACGCCCCTGACGTGTCAATTTAATAGCCCTTTGATCCCAAATGCGAGTAAACACCATTTTGCGCATGATCGCGCGAAGTTCATCATGGGAAAGTTGCGGCAACAACGCTTCGTTGACGACATGACCATCCACATCGAGAATCTGCAACATATCATTTGGCGCGTTAAGCACTGAACTCAAGGGAAATCCCCCCAACGTCTTCGGATTTTCCATCGTGTGAAACAGATGATGATCATAGTATAATACAGTTCAGGTAATCTTGCGAATATCTTTTTTAAAGGCGTGAGGAAAATGGCTCAAAATGAAGGTTTATCAAGAAAAGTGGTCTCTCACACCGTCGCCAGCCAGGCGTTGCACGAGGCGCGCGATTTGAAGGTTTACATTCCACCGGGTGGAGAAAACGCGAAATACCCTGTCCTCTATTGCCACGATGGCCGGGAATTTTTTACACACGGGAGGATCGCAACAATCGCGCACCGACTGATTACAAGCGGACAACTCCAGCCGATGTACATCGTCGGGATGGCCGTAAATCCCGCTCATCGGACAGATGACTACGCGTATCACGGAAAACGGGGCGCCGCGTATGATGAGTTTGTCCTAAACGAATGCGTTCCTTTCATCGAAGATCTCTATCCGGTCGACCAAGAGGAGCGCTACATGGCAGGCGTGTCGCTTGGCGCCGCAGCCACCTTGCGCATTTTCGCAAGTGATGATGAAGCCTTTTCAAAAATGCTGCTTTTTTCAGGAGCCTTTTACGAGGACGTCCTTCACGCAATCGATCGCGAGGCGCTGCTTTTCTCGTCCGCAGCGTACTGGATGTGTGTCGGGGAGCAAGAAACAGAGGTGAATACGCCGTCAGGCACGTACAATTTCTTGGCAGCCAGCAGAGACGCCGCCACACGCCTGCGTGCAATCCAAGCAAACGTGACATACCGCGAGGCGCCCGGACAACATTTGTGGGGATTCTGGCAATCTCAGCTTCCTGACGCGCTGGTTTGGCTTAACAAATAAGGCGCTGCGTACAGGAAGCCCGCCACCCTTTGCGTGGAGCGTAACTCATGGCGTGTGGCAAAGCAGCTCTTTCGCTGAGGCACAATGCACCGAGGGGTTCTGCTCCCTTTTTGAACTGCCGCATGTCATTCATGTTCAAAAAGGGGCAGGCAAGATTCAGCCTTAAAAATCAGAGACTTGAACCAATTGCTTCCCGATATTATCCCCCCGGAACAGCCCAAGAAACGCATCCACCGCGTGTTCGAGGCCATGGACGATTGTCTCGCGGTTTTTGATCCGCCCTTCGCGGTACCATATCGCCAGATCGTGTATGGCCTCATCGTGACAGTGCGCGTAATCACTCACGATGAACCCCTTCATCAGTGCGCTGCGAATTAACAGGAGCGTCTGCGGGCGTGGACCAAGATCCGGCTTCTCCAGATTGTACTCTGCGATCTGTCCGCACAGAATAATGCGTGCCCCTTTGTTGATGCGCTGCATTACATCATCGCTGAGAGATCCGCCGACGTTGTCAAAGTAGATGTCCACACCATCTTTACACACGTTTCGCAGCGCTTCACGCATCGAAGATTCCGTTTTGTAATTGATCGTTTCATCAAATCCACACTCATCTTTAAGATACTGCGTCTTCTCATCGCTTCCCGCGATCCCTACCACTCGGCACCCTTTTAACTTGGCAATCTGACCTGCGATCATCCCCACGGCACCCGCCGCGCCAGACACGACCACCGTTTCGCCAGCTTTTGGCTCGCCGATCTTCAAAAGACCGCAATACGCCGTGAGTCCCGGCATGCCAAGGACGCCAAGCGCCAAGCTTTTAGGCGCGAGCGATGGATCAAGTTTGCGCAGGTGTTTGCCATTCACGCGCGAGTAATCCTGCCATCCGAGCATGCCAAGAACCATGTCACCTTCTGCAAACGCGTTGTGGCGTGAAGCCACGACGCGCCCCACAACACCTCCTTGCAAAACCTCGCCAAGCGCAAATGGCGGAACGTAGGATTTAGTGTCATTCATCCGCCCTCGCATATAGGGATCGACGGACAGATAAACCGTCCGCACAACTACCTCCCCCTCGCCCGGAGTCGGTATCGCCTCTTCACGCCATGCAAACGAATCCATTTTCGGCAAACCCTCAGGGCGTTTTACAAAAATCACTTGTCGATTCATCACTGTATAAAGCCCCCCGTTTACGATCTAGCCATCTCTTACGCAACCCACTATACTACATGTAATAAAGAAGTGAATCTTAGGAGTGAGTTCATTGAAACGTATCATGCGACACGACGAAATCCCCTTGGTTTCCACGTACTCTATCGTCGCTTACGATGAAGCGACCGCCGAGTTGGGCGTTGCGGTCCAATCGAAGTTTTTGGCCGTTGGCGCAGTGGTCCCGCATGCCAGTGCAGGGGTTGGCGCAATCGCCACACAGTCATTTTCCAACACATCATTTGGCCCTCGCAGCCTCGCCGCGTTACAGCTTAAAACCCCGCCCGAGGACGTGCTCGCAGATCTTTTGCGCGATGATCCCGCGCGCGAATTGCGACAGGTTGGCATTGTGAATGCCCGCGGGCAAAGCGCGACATTCACAGGAAAAGACTGTTTTCCGTATGCGGGCGGCATTGCAGAACACGGATTCGCGGCGCAAGGCAACACCCTTCACGGCCCTGACGTGATCGAGGCTATCGCCCAATCGTATCGCTCCTCAAAAGGCCCCCTCGCCGAACGGTTGATCGCAGCGCTGGCGGCCGGCCAAGCAGCAGGCGGAGATCGACGCGGCATGCAGTCTGCTTCACTATTGATTGTAAGGGAAAACGGTGGATACGGCGGATTTAATGATCGCGCAATCGATCTGCGCGTTGACGATCACGACCAACCCATCACAGAACTCGCTCGCCTGCTTACGCTGCACAGACTCTATTTCGAGCGGACACGTAAGGAAGACCGCCTTCCACTCGCAGGGGAGTATCTTGAAGAAGTAACCGTCTCACTGCGCGCCCTTGGCTATCCCCCTGCCCTAGAGCACGACATGGACGCGGTGAAAAAAGCGCTGTTCTCCTACATTGGAACTGAAAACTTTGACGAGCGCTGGAGCGAAGATGCAATCATTGATCGCAAGGTGCTTGAATTCATGAGAAATCAGATAGCCACTCAAAAAAACGGTTCTCACGCATAGAACAGATTCTCACAAAAGAGATGTAAAATTGTAGAATAAAATGGTAAGATGATCTAAGAATTCATTTGATTTGCACAGCTTCTTCTGCTTTGTGACAATCAAGAATTTGTCATACCCATACACGTCTATACGCTTGAGTATGCACAAGAAAACTTTAGATTCGGAAAGCGTGATTCTCTATGAAAACGGACCCCCAGTTTTTGCGGCTTCTGATCGGCAAAGTGTTAAAGGATGACATGATCAGCCAATACGGGTCGATCGTTTTGCCAAGAGATAAAGTGCTTGATGAGGACGATATCCGTAGAGCGATGAAGCATCCCGTACTCTACCAAAGCAAACGCGATGACCCTGATCCATTCAACTATCACAAGACAGTCAACGAAGCGACCGTTCAACTCCAAGAGATCTTTCGCTATGCGCGCCATCACAACCGAATCCCACTCGATGAGGTGCAGCGCAAATTCTGTCCCATGGTACGCGAGATAAGTGCGAACCCCACCTTGAACAAGCTTCTTCAGGCGCTTCAGGCAAAGGATGACTACACCATTCGGCACAGTGTGGCGGTCAGCATCTTGTCGACGCTGATTGCGACATGGCTTGGGGTCAACGACTCTGATCTCGCATCCATCACGCTCGCCGCGACCCTTCACGATATTGGCAAGATGCGCGTATCAGACGATATTCTCAATAAACCCGGAAGACTTACGCAAGAAGAATATGCGGAAATGCAAAAACACACCATCTACGGCTACCAAATGTTAAAAGAGACAGTCGGCGCATCCCACAGGCAGGCCCTGGTCGCACTCCAGCACCATGAGCGCATGGATGGAACAGGTTATCCACTGCACTTGTCCGCTGATCAAATCTCACTCTTTGCGCGCATCGTGTCGATTGCCGACGTCTTTCACGCCATGAGTTCAAAACGGATCTATCACGATGAACTGCCGCTATACCAAGTGCTCGATGAGCTACAGTCTGGAATGTTCGGGAAATTTGATGCGGAGATCGGCAATATGTTTCTCGTGCGCATGATGGAGACGCTGGTTGGTGATGACGTAATTTTGACCGACGGCCGAATCGGCACAATCCTCCTGATCCATCGACACGATCCAGTGCGCCCCTTGTTGCAAATGGAAAATG
Source organism: Ferroacidibacillus organovorans (assembly GCF_001516615.1). Taxonomy (GTDB): domain Bacteria; phylum Bacillota; class Bacilli; order Alicyclobacillales; family SLC66; genus Ferroacidibacillus; species Ferroacidibacillus ferrooxidans_B. The sequence goes on from NZ_LPVJ01000070.1 coordinate 177,247, forward strand.
ATTATGTTGATCTGAGCACACAGTATCATTTAAAAATCGCGTCCGTGATTTAATCTAGGCACATTCTCGACAGGTACAAATTTCGGCAGCGATTTCGGCAGCACGCAAGGCAAAACTTCATCAAAACAAACAAAAGCGGCTCTCTCCAACAGTGGGAGAAGCCGCACTCTTACAGGGTTTTTCTGCAATGCCGAGGACGGGACTTGAACCCGTACGGGGTTTCCCCCAGCGGATTTTAAGTCCGCAGCGTCTGCCATTCCGCCACCCCGGCCCGAATACGTTTAAAGTATCACAGAATGTTTTCTAAGGTCAAATCACAGAATTGCCCGTGTATCCAAACTGCGTTATTCAATCTACTTCAGCAGCCTCATCACTCATGATACGCGAGTTAATCGAAAGCCCTACAGCCACCACAATTGCACCAACGATCAAAAGCCACTGCCCTCCGGCTATAAGACGAGCAACGTACGCAGCAATTTGCGCCTTTTCTTTCGCAGTTCGTTTTGCCAACGGTGCCCACAACCTGTCTTTGTCACATTCGCTACTGTAGACTATGCGGCATGATAAATGAATACTTGCACGTTTTACCGCATAAAAAAAATCACCCTCAGGTGAATTCCTTCAAGTACATCGATGGAGCGGAAGACGGGATTCGAACCCGCGACCCTCGCCTTGGCAAGGCGATGCTCTACCCCTGAGCCACTTCCGCAAAACAACAAGGTGGCTCGGGACGGAATCGAACCGCCGACACGAGGATTTTCAGTCCTCTGCTCTACCGACTGAGCTACCGAGCCGCTAAGACCTATCTAAGATAGCGCATTCTCATGAATTTGTCAATTCATCAAGATTGCGTCCCAGGCCCCACGCATCTTTTTCCCAGTTGGTCGACCACGGGGACCATTCGAATGCCAAATAGAACCAGACTTCAGGAT